>JACDCA010000333.1 GCA_013694635.1 Acidobacteriota bacterium
GCTCGCGCAGACCGGTAGCAGATGGAAGATCGTCTATTTCCACCATCCGATCTACACCTCGGGCCGCTATCAGGCGGCGGCACGGAGCCTCCGTGGAGCGCTCGAGCCGATTCTCGTCAACGGCGATGCGGACGTCGTCCTGGCGGGGCACGAGCACTTCTACGAGCGGATCCATCCCCAGCACGGCATTGTCTATTTCGTCGCCGGCGCCGCAGGCGCGCTTCGTCCGAAGGACATCCGCCCGACGGGCCTCACCGCGCGAGGGTTCGATACCGACAATAGCTTCGTGATGATGGAGATCAGCGGCGACGAACTGTTCTTTCAAACAATCAGCAGGACAGGGGACACCGTCGATGCCGGCGTCATCAGGAAGCGGTAGGGCAGGGGCCTCCGTCGCGAATCTGCTTCACCTTCTCCTTGAAGGCCGCGACCCAGACGTCCGGGTTTCGCGCTGCCGCCGTGACCTGGTCGAAGCTGGTGATCCGGGATCCTTCGAACAGGTCGCGCAGCTGGTCATCGGAGAGCTGTTCGAGCCAGCCGAGGAGCAGCAGCCGGCCGGTTTCGGAAATCTGCCGGTCCGAAAACGTCGCTCCTCCGAAGGGGAGGCTTTTCATCGAAACCCTGCAGCTCTTTCCGTCGGCCCAGATGCGGTAATTCCGCCAGTTGTTCAGATCGACCTTGGTGGGACCGAATGTCGCTCCCAGGTCCTGCATGATGGCGAGAGGTCTCGTGCAGGTGTCGTCTGGCCCCTCAGCGCCGGGCGGGCACACGAGCCGCTGGTTCTCCGCCTTGTTGTCCCAGTGCGCCAGCAACACCGCCATCAGCCGCAGCGCATCGACTTCCGCGAGGGGTGAACCTCCGCGCGAAGGATCGACCTTGTCGAGCTCGTACCATGCCCAGCCCTGGTCTGGGGTCCCTTCGATCTTCTTCCCCTCGACCTTGCGTTCGATCACGGCGCTGTCGAAGTCCACCACCCGGTTGTAGTTGATGCCGCCAGGAAAGCACGCGGACTTCAGGCCGGTCTTGCGCAAACATTTCAGCGACTGAAACGGAAATACGGGGCAGCCGGCGCAACGCACACGCTTCACGACATACACGTGATCGGCGCCAAAGCCGAACGCGATGAGCAGCCGCGTGGCGGCGACTTCAGCTCGCAGTTCGGGATTGGCCGTGCCGTATTTCACCTTGACTACCTCGCCGCCGGGCAGCTCGCAGTTGAACTTCGGAGTCGTCCCGCTGACCTCCTGCGGGGTGAACCGGCAGGTGACTTCCTGGTCGGCCTGCACGCTCATCGGTCCGGAGGGGTTGTCTCTGAGATTGGCCTGGGCGACGGGTACCGCCGGAGGATTCCACACACGCGCGGCGGCAAGCGCCTCGTCGCGACGCGTCAATGCGCGGTCCGCGTCCATGACCGTTCCGGACGGCTTGGCGGTCGCCTCTACCTCCCCGACCGTTGCCGGGGTCGAGGCGTCGTCCGAGCACGCCGCGGTCAGGGCGAGTGCCGTCGAGATCATCCAGGCAGATAAAAGCGCGCGCTTCATGTCCGCTCGGCTGTCATGCAAGGTGCTTGACAACCTCAACTGCTTCCATAATGCTACATAGGTAGAGTTCTTCAGGAGGGTCGGTTGTCACCGCGGTTGAATCTCACCTATCCCACCGCATTGGTGTTGCAGGCCCTGTCGCGGGGCTTCCATCACGGCTTCGACATCATGGATGCGACTGGTCTGCCGAGCGGGACGGTGTATCCGATATTGCGCCGACTCGATCGCGAGGGGCTGTTGGAATCCAACTGGGAAGCGCATGCGTCGGCGCAGAAGGAACAACGGCCGCCGCGACGCTATTACGGGATCACTCCTGCGGGGGAGCGGATGCTCCAGGCTGCCACGGACCGCTACCGGACGCTCGAGCAGGCGGTGGCCGCATCGCACCGCCGGTTGAAGCCTTCGCAGGCCTGACGGATGTCACCTCACCGCGATCCGCTGCCGCTCCGCCTGTGTCTCTGGCTCGTTCGTGCGTTCAGCGCGGTTGTGCCCGGGCCCTGGCGCCGCGACTGGCGCGATGAATGGGAAGCCGAATTCCGCCACCGCCACACCTCACTGGATCGCCGCACACGCCTCGACTGGAGAAGCAACATGGATCTCGTACGGCGGGCCCTCGGGGCCCTTCCCGACGCCGCCTGGCTTCGCCGTCAGTTCACCGCGGATGCCGAAGTGGTTCACGACGTGCGCCACGGCGCTCGGATGCTGCGCAAGTCACCCACGTTCACCGCCGCGGCGGTGGCGACGCTGGCACTCGGTATCGGCGGCACCGTCGCGATGGCGACGCTGCTCGACACGCTGTTCTTCCGGGCGCTGCCGTACGCAGACGCCGAGCGGATCGTGACGCTCTGGCAGCGTCCGTCGTCGGGGGAGCGCGAGGATGTGGCGCCGGCAAACTTTCTCGACTGGCGCGAGCGCAACCGCTCGTTCGACCACGTTGCGGCGGCGATCCCCTATTCGTACGACTACACCGGGGCAGGGGAGCCCGAGGTCCTGTTTGGCGCGCAGATCACCGAGGGATTCTGGGAGGCGCTCGGCGTAAGACCCGCGCTCGGCCGCGCGTTCCGGCCCGACGAGCACGCCAGAGGCAGCCAGCCCGTCGCGATCATTACCCATGGCCTGTGGCAGCGGCGGTTCGGCGGCGATCCGTCAATTGTGAATCGCGCGATCAGCCTGGATGGGGCGTCGCGGACCGTCGTCGGCGTGCTCCCTGCGGACTTCAAGCCGCAGCTCCTCGCGCGTCCGGGAGAGCGCTCGGTCTGGACCCCCAAGGTGATCCAGGAGCACGAGAAGCGCATCCGCGGCAGCGCCTGGTGGAACGTCGTCGGGCGTCTGAAACCGGGTGTCACGCGCGAGCAGGCACAGGCGGAAATGACGTCGATCGCGGCCGCCCTGGCACGCGAGCATCCAGCGACGAGTGCGCAGCAGAGCGTCGAGGTGCTGTCGCTGCGCGAGCACCTGATGGGAGACCTTAAGCTGCCGCTGCTCGTGCTGCTTGCGGCTGTCGCGCTCGTGCTGATGATCGGGTGCACCAATGTCGCAAGCCTGCTGCTCGCACGCGGCATACAGCGCGAGCGCGAATTCGCCATCCGCACGGCGCTCGGCGCCGGACGCGGCCGCCTGGTGCGCCAGCTCGTCGTCGAAAGCCTGCTCCTCTCGGGTATAGCGGCAGTGGTCGGCGTCGGCATCGCGCAATGGATGATCGGTGCGATCGTCGCGCTCGCCCCCGCCGGAGTCCTCCGGCTTCAGGACGCCGCGATCGATGCGCGGATGCTCCTCTTTGCCGCTCTGGTCACGACCGCGGCGGCCGTCGCGTTCGGTGTGCTGCCGGCGCTTCAGTTCTCGCGCCCGGGCCGTGACGCCATGCGCGAACGCCAGGCGTCGGCGCCTCGTGGCAGCGTCCGCCGCGCACTGGTTGCTCTCGAGATCGCCCTTGCCGTCGTGCTCCTCACCAGCGCGGGCCTCCTGCTCCGCAGCTTCGAACGGCTCCTGGCGGTTGATCCCGGTTTCTCGCCGCGCAATACGATTGCGCTGCAGGTCTTCGCGCACGACCGCAACGGCACGCCAGACCGGACGCGCAGTTTCTTCCACATCACGATCGAGCGGATGCAGGCGTTGCCGGGCGTGGAAGCGGCCGGCGCCGCGTCAGCCATGCCGTTCGCGAACGCGAACATCGACATCAAGAGCGGGATCGAGATCGTCGGCCGCGAGCAGAAGGCCGCCGCCGACCAGCGTCAGGTGTACGTCACGATTGCGACGCCCGGCTACTTCCGCGCGATGTCCATTCCGCTGCGCGAAGGACGGTTCCTCGAGGCGATCGACGGACAGAAGGCGCCGAGGGTGGCGGTGATCAGCGAAGCGCTGCGGCGCCGCGAATGGCCGGGGGGGTCGCCGGTGGGGCGTCGCATTCGCGTGCGGTGGCACGGCCAGGTGCTCGAATCCGAGATCGTCGGCGTGATCAGCCAGATCCGTCACGAGGGGCTCGACAGCGTCCCGCGCGCGGAAGTGTTCCTGCCGTTCGAGCAGGCGCCCTTCGCATCGATGACCTACGTCGTCCGCGGATCTGGTGACCCGGTTGCCCTGATGGCGGCTGCCAAGCAGGCGGTGTGGTCGGTCGATCCGCTGCAGACGTTCTACGAGACCGGGCGAGTCGAGAGCATGATTTCGGCGTCGGTCGTCAAGCAGCGGTTCAGCACGACGCTCGTCACCGTCTTCGCCGCGGTGGCGCTGGCCCTCTGCGCGATAGGCATCTACGGCGTGATCAGCTTTGCGACCGCGCAACGCACGCGCGAGATCGGTGTACGAATGGCGCTCGGCGCCGGCCGCGGCTCGATCCGCGTGATGGTGCTCCGCGAAGGGGCCGCCGTGATCGCTGTCGGCCTCGCCTGCGGCCTCGTCGCATCCGC
>JACDCA010000379.1 GCA_013694635.1 Acidobacteriota bacterium
CAGTTGCACTCCCCGTCGCCGCTGATCTCGGCCACGATCCACACCGACAACAGCACGGCCGCAATCTCCGGCAGCGAGAACTCCAGGTTCATCGGCTGGCCGAAGGCGTAGGAGGCAAATACCAGCACCGGCGTGACGAACAACGCGATCTGCACGCTCGAACCGATGGCGATGCCAAGGCTGAGGTCCATCTTGTTCTTGAACGCGACCGTCACTGCCGTGGAGTGTTCAGCGGCGTTACCGACGATGGCGACGACGATGACGCCAACGAAAACCTCCGTGAGCCCGAGTTGCTCCCGGGCGGCTTCTACGGATCCGACGAGCAGCTCACTGATCACCGCCACAAGCGTGGTGGCGACCGCCAGAACGATGAGGGCCTTCGACACGGGCCAGATGTCCCCATGCGAATGATCATGCGAGTCGCCTTCTCCGGTGTAGAGATCCTTGTGCGTTACGAGCGAGAAGACCAGCGAGAGGACGTAGGTGGTGAGAAGGACGACTGCAATCCCCAGCGACAGCCGCTGCTCGGCTATAGGCGACCAGCTCCCCGGTTGCTGATCCGCGGCGAGATGAAAGATGGTGGGGATGACCAGGCCTATCGCGGCGAGGCCGAGGGAGGTTGCCGACACACGCGCGGCGGTCTGGTTAAACGTCTGGCGTGGGAAGCGCGTGCCTCCGGCAACCATCGCCGCGCCCAACACGAGGAGCACGTTGCCGATAATCGATCCGGTGATGGACGCCTTGACGACCCCGACGAGCCCCTGCGAGAGCGCCATGAGGGCAATGATCAGTTCCGCGGCGTTCCCGAACGTGGCGTTCAGCAGGCCGCCGATGCCCGGACCTGAACGCGCGCCGAGATGTTCGGTGGCACGTCCCATCCACCCCGCGAGGGGAATGACGGCGAGCCCGGCTACGATGAACAGGACGGTGTCGTTCCGCCACGCGGGCACCCACCGGATCGCCAGCGCGACCGGTACGGCTATCAGCAACCAATCGAGCGGCTGTATCGAACCCAACCAGCCCTGTCTCTTCACACGCATCCCCGGAACTCACAGTACAGCATCCCGGGTAGAATCAAATCCATATGAAAGTCCCAGCTCACGATCAGACGGTGGCGTTCGGCATCATTCCGGGTCAGGACGTTCGTCCCGGTGATCACATCGCGTACTTCTGGGAGGCCGCAGACGAGTTCGACCGCGGCGTGCAGTTTCTCGTGGCCGGCCTCGCGGGAGCCGATCATTGCGTCGTCTTCGGCCATGACGATGCGAATGAGCGCGTTCTGGAGGTGCTGCGGCTTCAGGGTGTCGACGTGGACGGCGTGCAGCGCCAGGGGCGGCTCACCGTCGCCGGGAGCGCGTCGACCGGCGACGCAACGCTCACGAACCTCGGATCGATCTTCCAGGTCGCGGTCGACGCAGGCGCGCCCATGATCCGGCTTCTGGGCAACATCGGGTGGGGCAAACCGGGCTGGCCCGACGAGGACGACCTGCTGTTGTTCGAAGCGAAAGTGACGAGCGCGGCCAAGGCGTTTCCCGCGGTGGTCGTCTGCATGTACGACGTGCAGACCCTCTCCGGCCGCGTCATCGTCAACGGCGGTGTGGCGACGCACGGGATCTCGGTGTGCGGAAACATGATGCGGGTCAATCCCTACCCGGCCACGGTCGAAGCAACCGCCTCGAGGATCCGCGAAACGAGTCGACGGGGACCCATTTGACGGCGCACGCGACAGGCGTAGTGTCGAGCTAGACGCCTAAGACGCTCAACGGGCGTCACGGGGGACCCGGCGGATCTCGATCTCGGACTCGGTTCCCCGGCGAGGAGCACGCCCGCCTTGACCAGCTCGTCGTTGTAGTTGCCAGGATCGACATTCGGGTCCTCGCTTCACGAATTTTCTCACTGAGCGTGCCCATCCGGCGAAGCGCGGACGAGCCGGGCGTATGATGCGCTTATGGCAGAGGATCTCTGGCCCGACCTTCCGTACAACGCCTGGAAAGACACCTACGCGACGCTGCACATGTGGACGCAGGTCGTGGGGAAGATCGCCGTCAAGCACGGCCCCGCGCTCAACCATTCGTGGGGCTCGACGCTGCGCGTGACGCCGCGGGGTCTCGCGACGCGGACGCTGTATGACGGCGTCCGGTCGTTCGCGTTCGAGTTCGATTTCACCGACGAACGCCTGAATCTGCGGACGTCCGACGCCCGCACCGCGACCGTCCCGCTCAAGGCGATGGCGGTCGCGGATTTCTACAGCGCGGTCATCGAGATGTGCCGTCGCGCCGGGCTGCGCGTCAAGATCTGGACGACGCCGGTTGAGATCCCGTCGCCGATTCCGTTCGAGCGCGACACCGTGCACCACTCGTACGACGGCGCGTGGGCGGAGGTCTTCTGGCGCATCCTCGTCCAGGTGGATCGCGTGCTGAACCTCCACCGCGGATCGTTCGTCGGCAAGAGCAGCCCCGTCCATTTCTTCTGGGGCGCCCCGGATCTCGCGGTCACGCGATTCTCGGGAAAGACAGCGCCGCCGCGTCCGCCTGAGGAGCCTGAGTTCATGCGCGAGGCCTACTCCCACGAGGTGATCTCTCACGGCTTCTGGCCCGGCAACGATCGGGTGCCCGAGGCGCTGTTCTACGCGTACGCGGGGCCGGCGCCTCCGGGCTTTTCCGAGGCACGCGTGCAGCCCGCGGCTGCGTACTACCATGCAGAACTCAAGGAATTCGTGCTGCCGTACAGTGCGGTACGTACGTCCAACGATCCCGATGCGGCGATTTACGCGTTCGTAGACAGCACCTACGAGCAGGCGGCGACCCTCGCGCGGTGGGACAGGGATTCGCTCGAACGCCGGATCGCGAACACCCTTTGATGGATGGTCAGACCGATCCTCACGGAGGGGAGCCGGTCCTCCGTCGAGGGCCGGATCCCTCCGCGGCGCGACGTGCGGTAATTCTCCTCCATGGGCGCGGCGATTCCGCCGCCGGGATCCTGGGCCTCGCCGACGCCATCCAGGTGCCCGATGTCGCATGGATTGCCCCGCAGGCCGCCGGCAACACGTGGTACCCGTATCCGTTTCTCGCCCCGGTGTCGCAGAACGAGCCGGGCCTCAGCTCAGGGCTTCGCAAGATCGCGACGCTGGTCTCGACGCTCACCTCCGAAGGCGTCGCCGCCGAGCGCATCGTCGTCATGGGATTCTCCCAGGGGGCGTGCCTGTCTCAGGAGTTCGCGGCGCGGAACGCGCGTCGCTACGGGGCGATCGTCGGGCTCAGCGGTGGGTTGATCGGCCCTCCCGGCACCCCGCGCGACTACGCTGGTCGGTTCGACGGCACGCCGGTGTTCCTGGGCTGCAGCGACGTGGATCCGCACATACCGGTCGAACGCGTCCGCGAATCGGCTGACGTATTTCAACGGATGGGCGCGGCGGTGGATGAGCGGATCTACCCGCGCATGGGGCATACCGTGAACCAGGACGAGATCGACGCGGTTACGGAGCTGTTGCGAGCGTAGTTCCCCCGGTCTGTCTTTGCCGTAGGTGCCTGAGGGGTAGTGCAGTAGACTGATCGACAGTGACCCTGTCCCGCTCCAGTCCGGAGCCCGAATCCGCTCCGGCGCCCACCAACTGCCCCGAGTGCCGCTCGGCCGATATCGTGACAACCAGCAAGACTGTCAGCGATGCGTCGTACTGGCGCTGCATCCGTTGTGGCGAGGTCTGGAACGTCGCCCGGCAGGATCGTAATCGCCGATCGTATCGGCGACCCTTCATGTCCGGCGGTTAGGGCCTTAACGAACCCTCGCAACCGCAGTCCGGACCTGCGACCCCGCGCTCCGGTCCACCCACGCGAACACCAGCTCTTTGCCACTGAGCGCCATCCGCGGGTGGCCACTTGTCCGATTGCCCGCCACGTTCGAGACGATTACAGGCGCGGACTTCTCCCCATTTCCACTGACGCGTCGCAGCCGGAAGTCGGCCTTCTGGTTTGCGAACTCGATGTACGCGGCGACCGCGGAGCCGTCGGGCAGCAGCTCGACGTCCACCCGGCCCAGCGAGCCCTCGTCATCCAGCCGGATCGGTCCGCCGAAGGTCCGGCCCGCGTCGGTGGAGAAGGCGGCGAACGATTTCGGCAGGTTGTCCCTTGCGGAGAACCAGCCGAGGACCACGTTTCTGGCCTGCGCGCTGAGCGACGGACCGTTGACGGGGCACGCGTTGATGCGCCAGTTGTCCTGGTGCACCGGCCGCCCATCCGTCCACTTGCCGTTCTCGAGCCGCGTCACGTAGATGTCGCGGACTTCTTCGCCGCTCCGGTCGCGGTACGCCACGATCGGTCCGTCGGATGTCATGGCGGCAGTCGTCGGGCAGCACTCGCAGACCCGCGCGTCGAGTGCCGTCTCGGCGGTCTGCTTCCACTGCCGATCGAACGCGCCGAACCGCAGCGACATGTCTCCGCCGCCATGGCCGTCGTGACCGGTGGTCATCGACCGGCCGTCGAGCCAGACGAGCCCGAGTTGCGCACCCGGCGTCTCGAACATCGACACGAAACCGTGTTCGGTCTTGGTGCCGTCGCTATGGGGCAGGAAAGATGGCGTCCACCTCTTTCCGTCATCGGTGGAGCGCGCCAGGCGCACGTCGTAGGCATACGTATCGGCGCCGCTTTTCTGCAGCCAGTGCGCGATCAGCGTTCCGTTCGACAGCCGCAGGACCGAGGGGACGTCCGCCCAGTTCACGAACCAGTCGGACCCGGATGCGACGGCCTTTACGGGCGTCCAGCCTGAAGCGGTGCGCTCGGCGAACTTGAGCGTCGCCACCGTTCCGCTGCGCTCGATCCAGCTGAGGAGGACGCCGCGGTTCGAGACGGTGAGCTGCGGCTGTCCGCTCTCAGCGCCGGCGGGTGTTGGTACAGGTTCGACCGTCAAGGACCGGTTGTCGATCCGAAGTTCAGACCGCGCTCCTGCGCCGAGGAGCAGCGCGACCAATGGCGCGAGCGCGGCGGTTCTGTTCATGTCCGAATGATAATGAAAAACGTGCCGGGCAAATTCCTGAACATGGCCGAGCAGCCGCAACTGGTGACGGATCCCGTCTGCGGGATGCACATCGCTCCGTCGACGGCCGCCGGGCACTGGGATTATAGCCGGACGCGGTATTTCTTCTGCAATCCCGACAGGCAGCGGCAGGAAGGGCAGACGGTCATGTTCCTGGCGGCGGATGGTAAACCGGCAGGGACGATCGGCGCCGCCGACCCGATCAAGGCTTCCACGGAGGAAGCCATCCGGCTGCTGCACGCCGATGGGCTGCGGCTGATGATGGTCCACGGGGGATAACCGGACCACGCCGCAGCGCTGAATCACCTCGCGCTTCTGGTCCGGGAGCACGTCGGCAAGGACTTCGTCGATCTTCAGTTTCGACGCCACGGCCAGAACGAGCCCTTCTTCGACGCGGCTACCTCGTCGTCAGCAGCGCTGCTCTCACCGCGTTCCGGCCAACCGCGCTGCCAAGGACCCCGTGTGGCGTGCCGGCGGCGATTTCCATGGACACCCAGGTCGAGCCGGAGGCACGAAGCCTGGCGGCATAATCCTCGGCGGGCCCCAGTACACCGCTGCGATCGAGCTCCCCGACGATGAAGTGGATCCGCGTCGTCTGGTGCGCATAGTCGCTGCCGCCCGTAACGATGGACTCCTGATCCCACCGGGCACTGAACGCCGGGTCGCTGCGGAAGCAGGGGCCGTCGTCGTAGATGCCGAATCCGCGATCGATGAATTGCCGGGTGTCGTCGGCGAACCAGTAGCGCTCCTCGCCGGGTCTGCGCAGACACGCCTTGGTCAATGCGCCATGAGGCGGACCGCCCGTCGGGATGACCGCGTCGAGGATGTCGTCGAGACCGTAGTGACTGAGAGCATAGGAGACCTGCGAAGCTCCGCCGCTGTTGCCGGTGATGCAGAATCCGCAGCGCCCGTTCGGCGACTGTGCGATGCCAAGCGGGAGAAAATGGGTCGCATGGATCCACTTGAAGGCTGTCGCGGGACGGCAGGCGAGACGGGCCGTGCCTGCGTCAGCGCCGCGGTCGGCTTCGAGCCAGTTGGCGTCCCATCGCAGTTGCACCACGCGGAAGCCGTCTGCGCGCAGCTGCTGCAGAAGCGTGTCGCGGTCGCCTCCGCCCAACGCATAGTTTTCACCACCGGACCCCGTGGTAAAGACGACGACGCCGCGCGGGGTCGTGGCGGGATTTGCGACGGCGACGAAGCCCGGGATCGTTCTGATCATTCCTGGACAGCTGACTTCAATCCCCTGGCAGACCTGTCCGGGCGGGCAGAGGGCGTCCTGTCCGCTAGTCATGCGGAGGGTTCCCAGCGTCAGGGTGAATCCTGGACTGGGGGGCGGATTCCCTCCGGCAGGCCCGCCGGTGACTGCGGCAGGAGCCGTGGGTCCGCCACAACCGGTCAACAGCATGCAGACCATTGTCACCAGCCGCAGGCGTCCGATTTTTGTCGTCATGGGGGCTGCACGACTCGTCGAGCACTCGCCGTCTGAGTCTGTCGGGTTAGACAAGGAAACGGCCAGTCTGGTTAAAGGTGCCAGCTGGGCAGATGTCCCGTCAAGCGGGACTACAATGCTGGTCGCACGCAGCAGCGCGGCTCTCACTCGACTGTCGCGGCCCTGCAGAATCGGATCACTCCGCCACCATCGAGGAGAGCACATGAGCAGGATCGCCGGGCTGGCGGCCATTGCGCTGCTGGCCGTGCTGTCGCCACGGCGCATGTCAGCATACGTCCCCGTGAGTCCAGGCCATCCGCCGAGGAGAAATATACCGTTCGCGTGCCGACCGAGGGGCAGGTGGCCACCGTGTCGGTTGAACTCGACATCCCGGAAGGGGTCACGGTGATCGATGTGCCGCAACCCGACGGAGCGAAGCACGAGATCACGAAGACCGGCGATCGAGTGACGTCGATCAAATGGCCCCGGGAGATCCCGCCAAAGCAGTCCGCGGACTTTCTGTTCACGGCGAGGAACCCCGCCGGCGAGCAGATCACGTGGAAGGTGCGGCAGAACTTCGCCGACGGGAAGTCGACACCCTGGACGCCTGGCACGAAGCTCGTCGCCAATCCCGCGGCCGCGCCCTTACCGGGCGGGCAGACCGGCACCGCGCAGAACGCGCCCGCGTCGGGAGAGGCGGCAAAGATCGAGGCGTGGCTGAAAGGCTATGACGATGCGTTCAACGCAAA
>JACDCA010000382.1 GCA_013694635.1 Acidobacteriota bacterium
ATGCAGTCGTGGATGGTGACGACGGACTTGCACGGCACCAGCGGAGGCAGCACGTAGTGCGGTGCGTGGAACAGATCGATCCGCTCGCGTCGAAGATCGAGGGGAACGCTGATCTGCTCACGGAACGAGTAATTGCCGGCGCGCTCGGGCACGGTGCGGAAGTTCTCTCCAAGACCCTCGACCAGGGCCACGTCGGGCGGCTGGCAGAGCAGCACGTACTCGGTCGTCTTGTCGATCCTGGCAAGGTTCCGCAGCACGTTCCGGACATAGGTCCCGATTCCGTAGTCGCGCAGTTTCCGTGCATCGATCGCAATGCGCACGAATCAGCGCTCCTTTCCTTTCATCCTCAAGTACGACCGCAGGAGTGGGAACCACCGCGGGTGATGTTTGGCATAGAACGCCAGATGGCTTCGTCGATAGGCCTGGTTGGCGGCGTCCGGTACCGTGGCACGGGAGCGGCCGCGCAGGTGAACGATCTCCGCGGCGGGCGTAAAGAGAATCCGCCAGCCGCGCGCGCGCACCGACGCGCAGAAATCGACGTCCTCGGTGTAGAGGAAGAACCGCTCGTCGAGCAGACCGGCCGCCTCGGCGACGTCACGACGCACCAGCAGGCAGGCGCCCGACACCCAGTCTACGTACCGTTCACTGGCAGTCGCGCTTTCCACCCATCGCGTGATCGAAGCCACACCCCGCGCGTGCAGCGCCATCACCATTTTCTGCCGCAATTCCGCGAGCGGCGAAATCATCGGACCGAACGACAGCTCCGCGCGTCCACTCCCGTCAACCAGGCGGGGCCCGGCAACGCCGGCGCGTGGATCCGATTCCAGCTTCGACACCAGCGTGTCGAGCGCACCCGTGCCGATCAGCGTGTCGTTGTTCAGCAGCAGGACGAGCGGTCCAGTCGTCGACCTGATCCCGACGTTGTTGGCCGCCGAGAACCCGGAATTTCCAGGCAGCACGATGACCTGAACACCGGGGCGGCCGCGAGCTGCCGTGAGGCTGTCATCGGTGGACGCATTGTCGACGACGACGATCTCGTGGGCCACCGCCGGCGGATGCGCGGCAAGCGACGCGAGGCAGTCGTCGAGATGCCGTCCTCCGTTGAAGTTCACGATGACGATCGACAGCCGTGGCGTCATGGCCGCGTGATGCTCTCCAGCGACGCCAGCGTCCGGTCGGCGGCGGTGTCCCACGAATAGCGCCCGAGCACCGAGGCAGCGTTTTTCATGTGCGGATCGGGTGAACCGGGCGCGGCCAGACGTGCGGCGATCGCTTTGGCGGTTCCGTCGATGTCGCCGCTCGCCACGTACGTGACCGCATCGCCGTAGACCTCCCGCGCAACGGCCGTGTCGAGCACGATCGTCGGCGTCCCGGCCGCAAGCGCTTCGAGCGGGGTCAAGCCGAACCCCTCGTATTCAGAAAGAAAGGCGAACACCGCCGCCCGTCCGTACAGCGAGGCCAGCTCCTCGTCGCTGATATAGCTGCGCAGCTCCGTTCGCCCCGAGACGCCGTGCGCCGCCGCGAGCGACGGCAGATCCTGCGGAGGCCACGTACGATCCTCACCAACGATGATCAGGCGCGCCGTGCGAATGCCGCGTGACGCAACCGCGAAAGCTGCAATCAGGTCGGGCAGCCGGCGGCGGTTGAAGAGCGAGCCGGCAAACAGCACGATTCGCTCTCGCGGGGCCGGCGGATGCGGGCGGGGAGTGAAACCGGGGTAGATCACTTCGATCCGGAACGCCGGCAGCGAATAGTGCTTCTCGAGCTCGGCGCGCGAAAATTCCGAGTCGGTGAAGACCCGTTGCGCCATGCGTGCAGCCCTGCGCGTCAGCCAGCGACGGCGTATCCCTTCGCGCCGGCGGAACCAGTCCGGGCGCGCGGAAAAGGAGACGTCGTGGATCGTCACCGCATACGGCATCCTCAGGCCGAGTGGAGCGGTGTACGCCGGCGCAAAGAAGATCTCCGGCGCGTCTCGATTGACCGCTGTTCTCAGCGCGAGTTGCTCCCAGCTGGTCCCGCGTCCGCCAGGGATCACGCGCACGTCGGCGCCGGCCGCGACTTCCACCGGCAGCGGTTCCGGCGCGTAGAGCACGAGCTGCCGCGTGCCGGCATCGGGACGGGTCGTCCACCGCGAGAGCAGTTCCCCAAGATACCGGCCCACGCCGGTCGTGGCGCCGAGCAGTTCCCGTGCGTCAATGCCTATGGCTCTCGCCATCAACGCCGACCCTTTCGGCGGGCTGCTGCGGCTTCGAGCGCCTCGCGCGCGTGTGCGGCCGACACGTCCCAGTCGAAGAGTTTGGAACGGGCGACGCCGCGTTCCGTGAGCGTCCGGCGAAGCGTCGCATTCTCGAGAACCTCGCGCATCGCCGTCGCGAATGCCGACGCATCATCCGGATCGATCAGGACACCGGCGTCGCCCAGGACCTCGGGCAGGGCCCCGCGGTTGGCGGCCACCACCGGAACGCCGAGCGTCATGGCTTCGAGTGCGGGGAGTCCAAAACCCTCGTCCGACGACGCCATCACGAGCATCGATGCTTCCCGGTAGAGCCGGAGACGTTCCTGATCGCTGACGTAACCAAGGGCCCGGATGCGCGTGTTCGTCGCGCCAGTGCCGTCGCTCGTCAGGAGGGCAGCGTCTTCGACGCGCCCTGCGAGCACGAGATCGGGAGTGGCGGGATACTGGCGTGTCAGCTCGGCATAGGCCCTGATCAGGGCCGGGACGTTCTTCCGCGGTTCGACGGTACCGACGTGCAGGATCGGACCGGTGGTCGACGGCTCCGTCCGCAAAGGCCACGGGGGCGCGCCGTTGCGGCACACGGTGATCCTGGAGGACGGCACGCGCCAACGGCTCAACAAACGTTCGCGCGTATCTTCCGATACGACGATGATGCCGTCGGCGCGCATCGCGTGCGCTGCGGCCAGCGCTGCGTAATCGCGTCGGACCTCGCGGCTGGTCGACTCCGGATGGTCCCAGAAAAAGAGGTCGTGGATCGTCACCACCTGTGCCGCGGTGTTCGACGGCATCAGCAACGGATGCATCGACCAGACGACGTCCGCGCTGGCGCCGAGGCGCTCGATCGGCGGCCACCCGAGACGGTGCCAGCCGAAATTGAGGAGTCGAACGGGGAGCCGGCGGTCGAGAGTCTCGGCCCCAGGGACGGCGTCTGGCGCCAGACGGTCCTTCCACGAACTCGAGAACAGGGTGATGCTGTCGTGGGTGCCTTTCTGGCGCGCCAGGGCGGCGGCCATCTGGTGCGCGTACTCGCCGACCCCCGTGCGCTGGCGCAGCGCGGGGCGGTAGTCGAGAAGGATCCGCACGCGGCCGGATCGTACCACAGCCGGCCGACTGCAGAAAGAGCAACAAATCCTTTCCGCTCAATAGATTGACAGCGTTTTTTTGGCTGTGCTAGCGTTAGGGTTTTGTATCCAGCGGAGAATCGCCACGGATGAAAATTGCGGTTGTCGGGTCCGGCTACGTGGGCCTCGTCGCTGGAGCCTGCTTTGCCGAGAATGGTAACGAAGTCGTTTGTATTGATAAGGATCCGGCCAAGGTCCGCCAGCTGCAGCGGGGCCAGATCCCGATCTACGAGCCCGGGCTCGAGGAGATCGTCAAACGCAACCGGACAGAAAAGCGCCTGACGTTCACGACCAATCTGGCGCGCGGCGTCCGCGCGTCGGAAATTATCTTCATCGCCGTCGGCACGCCGACCGGAGAAGACGGCTCGGCGGACCTTCAACACGTCAAGGGCGTCGCGCGCGACATCGCCCGCGCGATGAACGGCTACAAGGTCATCGTCAACAAGAGCACGGTGCCCGTGGGGACCGCGGCCAAAGTGCGCGAGATCGTCCGACAGGAGACCACGCATCCATTCAGCGTCGTGAGCAACCCTGAGTTCCTCAAGCAGGGAGCGGCGATCGACGACTTCATGAAACCGGATCGCGTCGTGATCGGCGCCGAAGACGGCCGCGCCGCCGAGCTGATGAAGGAGCTGTACGCACCCTTCACACGCACAGGCGCGCCCATCATGAATATGGATTGCGCCAGCGCCGAGCTCTGCAAGTACGCCGCGAACGCCATGCTCGCGACGCGCATCTCGTTTATGAACGAGGTGGCCAACGTCTGCGAGGCCATGGGGGCGGACGTCGACGAGGTGAGACGCGCGGTCGCCGCCGACCGGCGCATCGGGCCTTCCTTCCTTTTCCCGGGTGTCGGGTACGGCGGCAGCTGCTTCCCCAAGGACGTCAAGGCGCTGCTGCGGTTCGCGCAGTCGGCCAATTACGATTTTCAGATCCTGAAGTCGGTCGAGGCGGTGAACGAGAAGCAGAAGCTCCGGCTTCTCGAGAAGCTGAAGGCGCATTTCGATTCGCTCAAGGGGAAGCGGATCGCCGTCTGGGGGCTGGCCTTCAAACCCCGCACCGACGACATGCGGGAAGCGCCAGCGGTGCCGCTCATTCAGGGACTGCTGGAGGCGGGCGCCGTGGTTCATGCCTACGATCCCGAAGCGATGAAGGTCGCAAAAGGGATCTTCGGCTCGAAGGTGCACTACGCCGAGAACAGCTACGCCGCCCTGACCGGCGCCGACGCGCTGGTGCTCGTCACCGAGTGGAACGAGTTCCGCGAGCCTGACTTCGCCCGGATGCGAAAGCTGATGCGCTCGCCGATCATCTTCGACGGACGCAACATCTACAGTCCCGAGCAGATCAAGGCCCAGGGCTTCAGCTACTTCTCGATCGGCCGTCCCGCGTAATGGCCAGGAGCGTCCTCGTCGTCGGCGGAGCCGGCTACATCGGCAGCCATGCCGTCAAGGCACTCCGCACGAGAGGCGATGATGTCGTGGTCTACGACGACCTGTCGGCCGGGCACCGGAGCGCGGCGCGTTTCGCCACCGCCCTCGTCGAAGGGAACATCCACGATCTCGCGCGTCTGCGCAACGCGATGCGGCAGTACGACGTCGACGTCGTCATGCACTTCGCCGCGTGGGCGTCGGTGGGTGAGTCGGTCAGGGATCCCATCGGCTATTACCGGAACAACGTCACCGGCTCCTTGACGGTGCTCGAGGCGATGGCCGGCGAGCGCGTACCCTTCTTCGTGTTCTCATCTACCGCGGCGGTCTTCGGCAACCCCGTGACGACGCCGATCACGGAGGACCATCCGAAGGCGCCGATCAACCCCTACGGGGAGACCAAGCTGGCGGTCGAGCGCGCGCTGCCCCATTACGAGAAGGCCTACGAAATCCGTTCGTCCGTGCTGCGCTACTTCAACGCCGCTGGCGCCGACCCGGACGGCGATCTCGGTGAGGACCACGCGCCGGAACTGCACCTGATCCCGCGGGCCATCGACGCCGCGGCCGGCCGCAGCACCTTCCAGATCTTCGGCGACGACTATCCGACGCCGGACGGCACCTGTCTTCGCGACTACATCCACGTCACAGACCTCGGCGATGCCCACCTGCTGGCGCTGGACGCGTTGCGGGGTGGGGCCGACTCCTCGCACTACAACCTTGGCAACGGCAGGCCGACATCAGTAAGGGAGGTCGTCGATACCATCGAGCGCGTCGTCGGGAAGCCCGTCCCGGCTGCCATCGCCCCCAGGCGGGAAGGGGACCCAGCTGTGCTGTTTGCCTCGAGCGATCGCATCAAGTCGGAACTCGGCTGGCGCCCCAGGTTCGAGGACGTCGACACGATCGTCTCGACCGCCTGGCGCTGGCGCGAGGCCCATCCGTCCGGGTACGGCGACGGAGCCCGTGGCTGATGTCGCGCCTCAAAGGTCAGCTCCGCGACCCGCTTCTCTCCGTCGTCATGCCTGTCTACAACGAGAAGACGACGATCGAGGAAATCATCCGCCGGGTGCTCGCCGTCCCGGTGCGCAGCGAGTTGATCGTGGTGGACGACGGGTCCAGCGATGGGACTCGTGACATCCTCACGGAGCTCGAACGCGAGTTAAAGTTCACGCTCATCTTTCAGCCGAAGAACGGCGGGAAGGGGGCGGCGCTGCGGCGCGGTTTCGAGGAGGTCACCGGCGACCTGGTCGTCATTCAGGATGCGGACCTCGAATACTCGCCGGAAGAATTCCCGGAGCTGATCGAATTGATCTGCGAGGGGCGCGCCGACGTCGTGTACGGCTCACGGTTCCTGGGACGCCACCGGGTGTTTCTCTTTACGCACTACGCCGGCAACCGGCTCCTCACGCTCGTCACCAACGTGCTCTACAACACGATGCTGAGCGACATGGAGACGTGCTACAAGGTGATGCGCACGGAGGTGCTCCGGTCGATGAAGCTCGAGTCGGACGGGTTCGGCATCGAGCCGGAGATGACCGCGAAGATCTTCAAGCGCCACTATCGGGTCTACGAAGTCCCGATCACCTACGACGGCCGGGGATACGAGGAAGGCAAGAAGATCACCTGGCGTGATGGCGTCGTCGCGTTGTGGGTGCTCGTGAAATACCGCTTTACCGAGTGAATCCACTTTACCGTCTGATCGCGTATGCCCGGCCGTACCGCGGGCGCTTTGCCGCGGCGATCGTGGCGATGCTCATCTATGCGGCGGCGAACGCCGCCGTGACGTACCAGATCAAGTTCATGATCGACGGGGTGCTGACCGGCACCTTCGCCTTTGCGCTCTTCGCGGCGGCGGTGATGGGCGGCTACCTCCTGAAGGGCATCGGCGCCTACTTCGCGACCTTCCTGATGACCGACATCGGCCAGAAGGTCGTCCGCGACGTCCGCAATCAGCTGTTCCGGCACATCATCGACCAATCCGCGAGCTTCTTCTCCCGCCGGTCGACCGGCCAGCTACTGTCGCGCATCACCAACGACGTCAACCAGATCCAGCAGGCCGTCTCCGAAACGCTCGGAGACCTGCTTCGCGAGGGGCTCTCGCTCGTCGGGTTTGCCGCGCTCCTGTTCATCCTGGACTGGCGGCTTGCGCTCGTCACCGTCTTCATCGCGCCGCTTGCCGTCCATCCGCTGATCCGCTTCGGGAAACGCATTCGCAGCACCACGCGCCGCAGCCAGGAGGAGCTCGAGCACCTGACCCATGTCACGGCGGAAGCGTTCACCGGCCACCGGATCGTGAAGGCGTTCGGCGCCGAGGCGCATGAGGAGGGGCGCTTCAAGCGCGCCGCACACCAGGTCTACCGGACGAACCTGCGGGTGACGCGCACGCTGGCGATCCTGCCGTCGCTGATGGAGTTTCTCGGCGGAGGGGCGACGGTCCTGCTGATTTGGTACGGGAGCCGGCAGATCGCGCGCGGCGAGCTGACGGTGGGGGAGTTCACGGCTTTCGTGGTCGCCGCGTTCATGATGTACACGCCGGTGAAGAAACTGAGCCGCGTGAACGCGAACCTGCAGCAGGCGATGGCGGCCTCTGAGCGGATCTTCCAGGTCCTCGACATCCATTCGGAGGTGAAGGAGCGCGCCGACGCGCTGCCGCTGCGTCCGCTCCGACACGCCATCGAGTTCCAGAACGTGGCGTTCGCGTATGCCGACCGGCCGAGTCGGTTCATCCTGCGGGATGTGTCGTTCTCGGTCGAGGCCGGAGAAATGATCGCCCTGGTCGGCCTCAGCGGCGCCGGCAAGACCACGCTCGTCAATCTCATTCCGCGTTTCTTCGACGTCACGTCAGGGGCGATTCGCATCGACGGGGCCGACATCCGTGACGTCACCCTGAAGTCGCTCCGCGCCCAGGTCGGCATCGTCACGCAGGAGACGGTCCTCTTCGACGAAACGATCGCGAGCAACATCGCTTACGGCGCCCCGGACGCGCGCCTGGAAGACATCGAGGCCGCCGCCCGCGCCGCCCATGCGCACGAATTCATCACGGCACTGGCGTCCAGATACGACACGCGGATCGGCGAGCGAGGGCAGATGCTGTCGGGCGGCCAGCGGCAGCGCCTCGCGATCGCCCGGGCGCTGTTCAAGAACTCGCCGATCCTGATTCTCGACGAGGCGACGTCGTCGCTCGACGCCGAGTCGGAACTGCTCGTTCAAGAAGCCCTGCAGAACCTGATGCGCAACCGGACGTCATTCGTCATCGCGCACCGGCTGTCGACCGTCCGGCGCGCCGACAAGATCATCGTCCTCGAGAAGGGGCGGATCGTCGAGGTCGGACGCCATGACGATCTGCTCGCGAACCCGGACGGCATGTACGCGCGTCTCTACTCGCTGCAGATCTTCGAGGGAGGCCGTCCCGGCCACGTGCCTCCTCACCCTACT
This sequence comes from Acidobacteriota bacterium, assembly GCA_013694635.1. Classification (GTDB taxonomy): domain Bacteria; phylum Acidobacteriota; class Vicinamibacteria; order Vicinamibacterales; family 2-12-FULL-66-21; genus JACDCA01. The sequence goes on from JACDCA010000382.1 coordinate 8,217, forward strand.
ATCCAATGAGCGCCCCGAACGGAGCGGGAGCGAGTGAAGGCCGCCAGCCGGGGTGCAGGGGGCCCCGGCGATTCAAACAATGATCAAGAGCATGACGGGCTTCGCTTCGCTGACCCGCGACGACGAGGCGGCGACGATTGGCGTCACCGTCAAGTCGGTGAACCATCGGTTTCTGGACCTCCAGCTGCGGATGCCCCCTTCGCTCGGCATGCTCGAGTCAAAAGTGCGGACGCTCGTGCAGCAGCGCGTGGCGCGCGGTCGCGTCGAAGTCAGTGTGAACGTCCAGCAGCGCCGCGTGCCGTCGCTGGAAGTGGAATTGAACGAGCCGTTTCTGGACGCGCTGAGCGGCGCGCTGGAGCGGGCGCGGGAGCGCGGGCATATCGCCGGCACCATGACGCCGGGGGACCTGCTGCGGTTTCCCCAGGCGCTGGCCATTCGCGAGAAGCAGGAGGTCCCCGCAGGGGCCGACGATCAGCTGATGATCCGCGTCGAGGAGGCGATTGCCGCCGCGCTCAACGACCTCGACGTCATGCGGACGAAGGAAGGGGAATTCCTCCGTTCGGATCTCGAGGGGCGGCGGCGGCTCCTCGGCGATCTCTTCGAGCGCGTCTACAAAGCGTCAGAGGAGGGGATGAGCAGCCGTCGGACCCGCCTCGAAGAGCGGGTGCGCGATCTGCGGGCGGAACCGCTCGCGGACGAGATACTCGTCGCGCAGGAAATCGCGAAATTCGTGGGACGCTCTGACATCACCGAGGAGGTCGTGCGGTTCCGGGGGCACCTGGAACACTGGCGGGCGCTGTCGGAAGGGCCCGAGCCATGCGGCCGTAAGCTGGACTTCCTGCTGCAGGAGATGAACCGCGAGGTGAATACGGTCGGTTCCAAGGCGGAGGGGACGTCGGTATCAGAGTTGATCGTGTCGCTGAAGGCCGAGCTCGAGAAGATGCGGGAGCAGGTCCAGAATGTCGAATAACCCCTCGACAGGCTCAGCGCGGGGACGGGGGCAGTTGTTCGTCGTTTCCGCCCCTTCCGGGACGGGAAAGACGACCGTTGTGGAGCGGCTGGTCCAGACCGTCTCCGACCTGGTCCTGTCGCGGTCCTACACGTCCCGTCAAACACGAGAAGGAGAATCGAACGGGGTCGACTATAATTTCGTTACCCGCTCCCGCTTCGAAGAAATGATCGCCGCCGAGGAATTCCTCGAGTGGGCCGATGTGTTCGGTAACCTGTACGGCACCTGCGCCTCCGATACCGAGCGCGATCTCGCGCAGGGGCAGGATGTCGTGCTCGTGATCGACGTCCAGGGGGCGCGGCAGGTCCGGCAGCGCTACCGGGATACCGTGGGCATCTTCGTGATGCCGCCGTCGTTCGACGTGCTGGAGCAGCGGCTGCGCGGCCGCAGCAAGGATGCCGAGGACGCGATGCAGCGCCGGCTCCGCACGGCGCGCAACGAAGTCGCCGCTTTCTCGGAGTACGACTACGTCATCGTCAACGACGAACTGGAAGCCTGCGTGGATCGCCTCCGCGCGATCGTGCTGGCGGAACGCGCACGGCTGAAGTCGGTCCAGGCCGAGGCCGAGCGCATCGTGGACAGTTTCAATGAAAGGGCACCACAGTGAAAGTGAACGATAGAGCAGTGACGGGGAACGCCTTCGAGTTCGTGACGATTGCCGGCGCCCGCGCGCGCCAGCTGCTGCGCGGCTGCACACCCAAGGTCGAGGGGAGCAGCAAGCCGGCTCGCCTGGCGCAGAAGGAAGTCACCGCGGGCAAGGTGCAGAAGATCGAGAAGGAGTAGCCAGTCATCAGTGGCGAGTGATCAATGGCTCTGATCGCTCTTGGCGTGAGCGGCGGGATCGGCGCCTATAAGGCAGTCGAGATCGCGCGCGGGCTTCAGACGCGCGGGCATGACGTCGCCGCGATCATGACGCGGTCTGCCCGGCGGTTTGTCGGGCCTGTGACCTTCGAGGCGATCACGCGCCGGCGGGTGATCACGGACCAGTTCGCCGCGGGGGCGAACTCCGACATCGAGCACATCCAGCTCGCGACCGATATCGGCCTGCTCGTCGTGGCCCCCGCCACGGCCAACGTAATCGGCAAGTTCGCGCACGGCATCGCGGACGATTTTCTTTCGTCCCTCTATCTCGCGACACGCGCGCCGGTGCTGATGGCGCCGGCCATGAACACCAACATGCTCGAGCACGAAGCGGTGCGCGCCAACCTGACGACGCTGGCGGCGCGCGGCGTCCGTTTCGTCGACCCCGGCGACGGCTACCTGGCGTGTGGATGGATCGGTAAAGGCCGCCTGGCCGAGCCCGAGCAGGTGGTCGAGGCGGCCGATGCCATTCTCGCTCCTCCCGGCAGCCTCCTCGGCAGGTGCGCGGTCGTCACAGCCGGACCGACGTACGAAGACATCGACGCCGTCCGGTACATCGGCAACCGGTCGAGCGGGCGGATGGGTTATGCGCTGGCCGCCGAAGCGGCTCGCCGCGGCGCCCGGGTGATCCTCATTTCCGGCCCGTCGATGCTGCCGCCGCCTTCCAACGTCGAAGTGATCCGCGTCCGCAGCGCGTCGGAGATGCAGGCCGCGGTGAACGCGCACCTGTCGTCGGCCGATCTGCTGGTGATGGCGGCCGCCGTCGCCGATTACACGCCGGACCAGCGCACGGACGGGAAGATCGAAAAGTCCGATGGTCCCCTCGGGCTCACGCTCGTGCGAACTCCCGACATCCTCGCTGACGCCGGCCGCGCCCGCGGCTCGGCGAATCGTCCGGTGCTCATTGGTTTCGCGGCCGAAAGCGGCGATCCCGTCGAACGGGGGCGGGCGAAACTTCGAGCAAAACGCGCGGACATGATCGTGGCGAACGACATCAGCCGCGCCGACACAGGGTTCGACAGCGAGACCAACGCCGTCACGATCCTCACCGCCACCGGCGACGAAGCAATTCCACTCGCCTCGAAGTCCCGGATCGCGGCGCTCATCCTCGACCGCGCCGAGAAGCTCCTCTCTCCGGTTCCGGCGCGGTCTGTCTGACGCGGCGTAGCGTATGGACCCCAGACAGGTAGCCGAACACCTCCGCCTCTACCAGGAGCTTGGAGTGACTGGGATCAGCCGCGATGCTCGCTGGCGCTCGCGCGAGGTTGCGATCGAGCCTGAAGAGGTAACGGGGACGCCTGCTGCGGGTACGATCCTGAGCCTCCAGGAAATTCGCGAGGATATCGGCGACTGCACGCGGTGCAAGCTGCACACGCTCGGGCGGAAGCAGATCGTCTTTGGCGTCGGCAATCCGAACGCGGACCTGATGTTCGTCGGCGAGGCGCCGGGAGCCGATGAGGATGTGCAGGGCATACCGTTTGTGGGCCGCGCGGGGCAGCTGCTCACGAAGATGATCGAGGCGATGGGATTCGGCCGCGACGAGGTGTACATCGCCAACGTCATCAAATGCCGCCCGCCCGAGAACCGCAATCCCGATCCGGACGAAGTCGAACGGTGCGAGCCGTTCCTCTTCAAGCAGATCGACTCGATCCAGCCGAAAGTGATCGTCGCGCTCGGCGCGTTTGCGGCGAAGGCTCTGCTGAAGACGCAGGACCCGATCTCGCGCCTGCGCGGCCGCGTCTACGATTACCACGGCGCGCAGCTGATCCCCACGTTTCATCCGTCCTTCCTGCTGCGCAGCCCGAACCAGAAGAAATACGCCTGGGACGATCTGAAGAAGGCGCTCGCGCTCCTCGATCGCCAGCCGCCACGTCAGCCTTCGGAGTCCGCGTAAACGCTCTTGCGGTTGACTCGTGTTGCCGTCCCCGTGCCTTCGCTCGAGGCACTGACGTACCGCGTTCCCGACACACTCCCGGATCCCGTCGCCGGCGCCCGCGTTCTCGTCCCTCTCGGCACGCGAATTATTACTGGCGTAGTCGTGGGCTCCGTTGCCTCCGCGTCCTCCCCGAGCCCCGAGTCCCCAGCCCCCAGCCCCGATGTCAAGGATGTGATCGACGTCCTCGACGAGACCGCATTTCTGCCCGAAGACGTCCTGCGGCTGGTGCAGTGGACATCGGAGTACTACGCGTGCGGAGCAGGCGAGGCACTAGCCGCCGCGATGCCGCCGCGCGCGTGGATCGAGAGCGAGCGCCACGCGCAGATCACGGCGGCTGGCGCAGCGCAGGCAGCGGCCGAGAGCGGCGCGCGCGCGGAGATCCTTCACGCTCTGAGTGACGGCAAGCCGAAGCGCCTCGATACCATCGCACGCCGGAGCGGTTCGTACTCCGCCATCGGCACGCTCGAGCGCGAAGGTCTGATCATCGTCACGCGTCCGCTCCAGGGAAAGGCGTCCGCATTCAGGACGGTGCGCGTCGCGACACTGACGGCGCAGGGCCACGAGGAAATCGATCCAGGCCGGCTAAAGCCGGCCTCTACCGAGGCGATTCACCTGCTTCGCGGCGCACAAGAAGGGCTCGATACGTCGGAGCTCGCGAAGCGCGGCATCAGCGCCGCGGTGGTGCGGCGACTGGTGCAGAACGGCCTCGTCGCGATTACGCGGCGCACCGTGGAGCGCGATCCGTTCGAGCAGAACGCCGCGCTGCCGCTGGTGCCGCGCAAGGAAGTGACGCTCACCCCCGAGCAGCTGGCCGCCATGGACAGCCTTGGCGCCTGGTGTGAGGCCGGCGAGTTCACCGTCGCGCTCCTGCACGGCGTGACCGGCAGCGGCAAGACGGAGATCTACCTGCGGCTCGCCGACGCGGTGCGCCGCAAGGGACGCGGAGTGCTTCTGCTGGTGCCGGAAATCGCCCTGACGCCCGCCGTCGCCGCGCTCTTCCGCGCGACGTTCGGCGAGCGCGTGGCGATCCAGCACAGCGGACTCTCCGACGGCGAGCGCCACGACCAGTGGCAGCGCATCCGCCGGGGTGAGGTGGACGTCGTCGTCGGAACCCGCTCGGCCGTCTTCGCCCCGGTGCGATCCCTCGGTCTCGTGATCGTGGACGAAGAACACGACGGCTCCTACAAGCAGGAAGAGACACCCCGGTATCACGGGCGGGACGTTGCGGTGGTTCGAGCGCGGCAGGCCGGTGCGCTTGCTGTGCTCGGTTCCGCGACGCCGTCCATGGAGAGCTTTCACAACGCGCAGACCGGACGGTATAAGCTGCTCACGCTCGACCGCCGCGTGCTCGACCGTCCGCTCGCGTCGGTGACCATCGTCGACATGCGTGAGGAGTACGCGGCCGGCGGGCCGGACGTCATTCTCAGCGCCCCGCTCGTGACGGCCCTCGGCGAGCGTCTCGAGCGTCGGGAGCAGTCGATGGTGCTGCTGAACCGGCGCGGATTCGCGACGGTCGTTTTCTGCCGGCAGTGCGCGCACACGCTGGAGTGCCCGAACTGCAGCGTCTCGCTGACAGTGCACAAGGCGATCCGGCGCGCCCGGTGCCATTACTGTAACCACTCGATCAGGCTCCCCACCGCGTGCGTGAAGTGCGCGGGGCCCTACCTCGAACAACTTGGCTTCGGGACCGAACGCGTGGAGGCCGAGATCAGAGCGGCGTATCCGGAGGCGCGCGTTGCGCGGGTGGACCGCGACACGATGCGGCGCCGCGGTGCGATTACCTCGCTGCTGTCGCGCTTTGCCGCCGGCGAGCTCGACATCCTCGTCGGCACGCAGATGATTGCCAAGGGACATGACTTCCCGCGCGTCACACTCGTCGGGGTGGTCTCCGCGGACGTGGGTCTTGGTCTCGCGGACTTCAGGGCGGCGGAACGGACGTTCCAGCTCCTGACACAGGTCGCCGGCCGCGCCGGCAGGGGAGAGCTGGCCGGCGATGCCCTGGTCCAGACGCTCTATCCGCGCCATTACAGCATTCAGCACGCCTGCCGTCAGGACTACAACGCGTTCTACACCGACGAGATCGAGTTCCGCCGCCGGATGCGCTATCCGCCAACCGTTGCCATGATCAACGCCGTCGTCAAAGCACGGAGCCGAGAAGGAGCGCTGGCGGATGCGGGGGAGCTGGTGCGCGCGTTGCGCTGGGGCGGAGAGCCCTACAAAGTGCTCGGCCCCGCGCCTGCGCCACTCAGCCGGCTAAAGGGGGAACATCGCGCGCAGTTCTTTATCAAGGGCACGCACCGGGCGTCGATGAGGAAAGCTCTCATCGCCGCGCTCGACGCGCGCCCCGACCTCCGCCGCCGCACGATCATCGACGTCGATCCGATGAGCGTGCTGTAGCCCGGGTTATTTCTTAAAGCGAACGCGGATGCCCTGGGCAAGCTGCTCCGGGGTCATCGCGTTCATCGTCTTCAGGTCGTACTCCCAGAGGAGCGCCTGGCCTTCCTTCCGCGTCGCGTTGTGATCGACCACCTCTAGCGGCGTGTCGATCCTGAACGCGAACCGCAGGCCCTTGAACGAGTCCTCCACCATCTTCAGGTCCGCGCCCGACATGTTCATTTGCGAGGACTGGGCCTTCTGCTCGGCCGCCGGATTGGTCGCCTCCATCGTCATCAGGAGCGTGCTGCCCTCGTCCTTCACAAGCAGACCAGGGAACGGTCGATCAAACGGGTTCGCCGGCCCGGGCCCCGCGGCTGCAGCCCCTGTCTTGCCACTCATCTGGATCTGCGCCAGCTTCGAGACGTTATCGAACGCGAGGTTGAACCGCGCCGTGATCTTCAACCCGTCTTCCTTGACCGAGCTGCTCAGAAGCTTGACGCCGGGCGGCAGACTCTTCTCCATCTGCTCCTTCTGCGCCATGTTCGTCGTCGTCTTGGTCTTGCCCGATGCGAGGAACTCCTTCTTCGCCTTCTCGATCTCGGCGGCCGTCGGCTCACCCTTCTGGTCGGTCATCTCCCGCTGCATCTTCAGCATGAACAGCACCATCGGCTCCATGTTGACCGTCATGGTGAAACCAGCTTCGCCGGACATGTCCTTCTGTAGCTTCATCGCCTGCTCGACGTCGAAGCACGCCGATACGAAGGGCAGGCAGACCGCGAGCGCAACCGCGACGATTCTGTCTCTCATCTCACGTCCTCCACGGACCGGCTTACTTCTTCAACCGCACGCGCACGCCTTGCGCACGCTGCTCTGGCGTCATCTTCTCGAGCGCATTCATGTCGTATTCCCAGTAGAGCGTTTGCCCTGCCGTACGCGTGGCGTTGTGATCGACGACCGCGAGCGGCGTCTCCAGTCTGAACGCGAGGCGCAGTCCGCTGAACACTGCCTGCTGGACAGCGGGCGGCAGCTTCATGTCTCCGGTTTCGGCCTTCTGATCCCCGACGGGGTTTATGGTCTCCATCGTCAGCAGGAGCGTACTGCCCTCATCCTTGATCTCGAACGGGAACGGGTGCTCCAACGGAGTCTTGTCCTGCAGGAGGACACCGGCCTGCGCCGGCACCCGGATCTGCGACAGCTTCGACACGTTGTCGAACGCCAGGCTGAATCGCCCGCTCATTCCCATGCCTTCCTCGGAGATGGAGGTGTCGAGCAGCTTCACGCCGGGAGGCAGGTTCTTCTCGATCAGCGCCCGTGGCGGAAATCGCTGCGTGGTCCTCGTCCTGCCCTTTCTCGTCTGCTCGATCTCCGCAGCCGTCGGATCCCCTTTCTGTCCCGACATCTCGCGCTGCATGCCGAGCATGACCAGCGCAATCGGTTCCATGTTCATCCTCATCGAGAAGCCGACCTCTCCGGAGAGGTCCTTGTTGAGCTTCAGTGCCTGCTCCACGTCGAAACAACCAGATACGAACGGAAGGCACAGCGCGAGCGCGCCAGCCAGAACTCTCTGTTTCATAACGCATCCTCCTACGACGTGAACGGCGTGATCGGCACCGGCGTGAAGCAGATGACAAAAATGATCAGCGCCACGATGGCGACGACGTATCTCCGGCGCGGCAGCGGTTCCCACTCGTAGATTACCCGCGGATGCCGTGGACCGAGAAGGAACAGCATCACAACCATCATCACGGCCATGAACATCCAGCTCGTGGACAGCCACGTCATGACGATCGTCGTGGCAACCGTGGCCAGCGACAGCGGAGTCGAGTACCGCTGGAGCGTGGCGTACGTGATGTGGCCACCATCGAGTTGCCCGAATGGCAGCAGATTGAGCGCCGTTGCCAGCATGCCGAACCAGGACGCGAACACCATGGGATGCATGTTGAGGGTCATGCCTTCCGGCAGGCTCCCGAACATCGACCAGACGGCACCGCGGAACAGCAGCGGTTCCCCAAGTAGCAGGACATCCCCTCCCGTAGGCACCGGCACGATTCGCGACATCGTCAATCCGACGAAGAGGGTTGGCACCAGGACGACAAATCCGGCAATCGGTCCGGCGACGCCGATGTCGAAAAGTGCGGTGCGCGTGGGGAAGGGCTCGCGAATCTTGATGATCGCTCCCAGTGTTCCGGTGAAGAACGGCCACGGCGGAAGCGGCAGGAAGAACGGCAGCGTCGCATTGACGTTGTAACGCCGGCAATACACGTAGTGCCCCATTTCGTGGGCGCCCAGGATCGAGAGGATCGTCAGGCTGTACCACAGCCCAGGGATCAGCAGACCCCACCGCAGCGGCAGATCAACGCGCCCGAATTCGGAGACGAACGAATGATAATGAAGGGCGCCGACGCCGGTGGTGGTCGCCAGCGTGACCGCAAAGAGGACGACGTGCAGCCAGATCCTGTCGCGAAACTTGTGGCGGGGCGGCGCAATCGGGAAGGTCGTCACCGGCCCGGGCGGCAGCGAGGGCCCGGGGACGACGGAGGGGAACGCCAATTACCCTCCGATGTTCTGCAGGTCTTTTCCGGGCTTGAAGCGGATCGTGCGTCCCGGCGGGATGCGAACTTCCTTGCCGGTTCTGGGATTGCGGCCGATCCCACGCTTCCGGGGCTTGACCTGGAAGACGCCGAAGCCGCGCAGCTCAATTCGCTCGCCGCGCTGCATTGAGAGGCGCATCGCGTCGAACACGGCATCCACCGCCACCTCGGCCTTGACCTTGGTGATGTCGGCGATCTTAGACACCTCGTTGACGATGTCGACCTTGATCATGCTTAGGGGCTCCTGAAGATTTGTAACTAGCATATTTATCTACACTTACGCTGTCAAGCATCCTCCTAAATACACTTTCAGCATGCCCTTGAAACGCAGAATGCGCGGTCCCACGGTCGTGCTGGTCGGGCGTCCCAACGTCGGGAAGTCCACCATCTTCAACCGCATCACGAAAACGCGTCGTTCGATCGTCACACCGATCGCCGGGACGACACGCGACGTGATCGATCAGCCTGCCGACTGGGAGAACACGCCGTTCACCCTCATCGACACCGGCGGAATGTTCGGCGCGAGCACCGATCCGCTACACGAACTGGTGCTCGCCCAGGGCCAGCGCGCGCTCCAAGCCGCTGATGTCGTTGTATTTGTCGTCGACGGACGCGAAGGGCTCGTGCCCGGTGACGAGGAGATCGCGCAGCACCTGCGAGCGATCCAGGCGCCTGTCCTGCTTGCCGTGAACAAGACGGATGACAAGCGCGCCCGTGGCCGCGTGCTGGAGTTTTACGAGCTGGGGTTCGACCCGGTCATCGAGATAGCCGCCGAGCATGGCGAAGGCATAGGGGACCTTCTCGACGAGGTGGTGCGGCGGCTGCCGACGGGGCGCGAAGCCGGCAAGTCGATCGACACGCCTGAAGAGACCGCGATCGCGATCGTGGGACGGCCCAACGTCGGTAAGTCATCGCTGCTCAATCGGTTATTGAAAGAAGAGCGCTCCATCGTGAGCGCGATGCCCGGGACGACGCGTGACACCGTGGACGCCGTTCTTCGCTGGCACAAACGGACGTTCCGGATCGTCGACACGGCCGGCATCCGCCGGCCGGGACGGGTGGGAAGGAGCGGCCCGCTCGAATCGCTCAGCGTGATCCTTGCGCGCCGGGCCATCCAGCAGGCGGATGTGGCCGTCCTCGTCATCGACGCCACGCTCGGCGCGGCCGATCAGGACGGCGCGATCGCCGGCGAGGCGGAAAAAGCGGGCTGCGGTGTCGTCATCGCCGTGAACAAGTGGGATCTCGTGAAGGACCGGGGACCGGATTACTACAAGGAATTCGACGACGAACTACGCCGGCAGCTCAAATTTCTGGATTACGCGCCGATCCTCCATATCTCCGCGGCGACAGGAGAGCGCGCGACCAAGGTGCTCGAGACGGTGGACCAGGTCGCCGACGCGCGTTCGTCACGCGTCTCCACCGGCGAGTTGAACCGGTTCGTGAAACAGATCACCGCCGAACATCCGCCGACGAGTCCGGGACGCCGGGCCGTTCGCGTGATGTATGCCGCGCAGACCTCGGTCGAACCACCGACGTTCGTTTTCTTCACCAACGTGGCAACCGAGTTTCATTTCTCGTATCAGCGATACCTGATCAATCGCCTTCGCGCGGAGTTCAAATTGATCGGCACGCCGATCCGGTTACACGTCCGCCGACGCGAGAAGAAGACACCTGCGAAAAGTCAGTCCGAGCGCGGCGCCCGGAAGGACAAGATCGACCGCGAACCTGAATAGGCGCAACTCTACACTGGCGCTGTTACAGCGTCGCGGGCGGGCGAGGCGGGTGCCCCGGTGCGGGCGACGTACGCCGCGCCGAGCCCCACGACCGCCACGACGACCACGTACGTAATCCCGGGCGCCGCGCGCCAGCTCGAAAAGTCGAGCGTCAACGGTGCGCGCAGCAGCATGAAATGTGTGGTCAGCGTCGCGATCGTCGCCAGCAGGCCGCCGTAGAGAATGACGCCCGTGAAGATCGCGATGATCGCGAGGCCGACGAAGAAATCCAGCATCGGCGTGCCCGGGTTGAACATCCCCTGGATCACGACCCACACGTAAATCAGGCTGCCCACGATGTGCGTCGCCCATTTGCGGCGGAGCGGAATCATCAGCGCGACGAGACCGACTACCGAGAGCATTCCCTGCAGCAGCGCCGTGCCGAGTTGACTTGCCATCGGCGAGAGCACGAAACGCCCGCCGAGCAGGACGTTCTGGGCTGCTCAGGCAATTCTCCTTCCCAGGCGAGACGCTGATCCGCGAAGGTCACGGGGACCCATCGCGGGTCAACCGCGCGGAAGCGGCTCGTATCGAGTGCCGCAACGTCGAACAGGGTCTTCCAGTCGACTGGTGGGGGAGGGGTTGATCCCTCCTGGAGCGGAGACGGGACGGCGACGAACTCCGACAACCGTCCCGACGCGTCGCCACGATGCACAGGACGATCCACGCCGCACCCGCAAACGCGGCGCGGGCGGAGAGTGCTTCGTGGCTGCCGGCCGCGGCCACCATCTCCGGCGACGGTGTCTGACCGGCCGCGAGCGCCGCGGCGAGCGGATCCCCGCCTGGAAGGAGCGCCGCGACCGCGAGCGCCGATGCGGGGCGCCCCTCGGGATCCGGGCGCAGGCAGCGCATGATGGCGGCGTCGATCTCCGGACTCAGCTCGCGCACGATGGCGGAGGGCGGCGCGATGCCCGCCTGCTCGCGCTTTCGAATCAGCTCGGCGAGAGTGGACTCCTCGAGAGCCCGCTTCCCGGTGAAGAGCTCGTAGAGCACGAGCCCTAGCGCGTAGATGTCACTGCGGATCGTGACTTCGCTGCCGGCAAGCTGCTCGGGTCCCATGTAGGCTGGTGTACCGGCTCGAAGCGCTTCACCCGCGATACCTGCGAGGCCGAAGTCTGTGACGCGCACGAGCCCCGCGGCATCGAGCATGACGTTGGCCGGTTTGAAGTCGCGATGCACGACATTGCGTTCGTGCGCGGCCGCAAGACCGGCGCACATCTGTCGCGCGATCTCCAGTCCGCGCTCCTTCGGGAAGCGGCCGATGCGACGGAGCAGCGCCGAGAGGTCTTCACCGTCCACATACTCCATCGAGCAGAAACGTGTGCCCGTCGACTTCGTCGATGTCGTAGACGCGGCAGACGTTCGGATGGGACACCTGACGCGCCATCCGCACCTCGGTGTGCAGCTGCGTGAGGCGTGCGGGATCCTGGTCCACGCCGGGCGGAAGGAACTTCAGCGCGACCGGCTGACCCAGCTTGAGGTCGTCGGCGCGAAAGACCTCTCCCATGCCGCCGCGGCCGAGGCGTCCGACGATCCGGTACCTGGCTCCGAGGATGTTGCCTGGTTGGAATCGTCCGTGATCGATCCCGCCAGACGAGGACAGCCAGCCGCTGCTGGTCGAGCCACTGCCCGGTGACCCGCTGTTCGATGAGCTCGGAGCCGCAGCAGTCGGCGCCAGACGGGTTTCGTCCACACCATCATCGCCGGGTGGGGGAGTCAGGGGTTTCGTCAAGCGGGTAAATTCTAGCGGAAACTCTCTGCTATACTCCCGACTGCAACCCCCGATGTCGCTGCCGACCGTCGATATCCCGAACCGCGCGCTGTTCCGGCAGCCTGAGGTCTGCGACATTGCGCAGGTGCAGCCCTACGTGCTTCGGTCATGGGAAGCGGAGTTCCCCGACCTCGGCGTTTCCAAAACCAAGGGCGGCCCGCGCGTGTATCGGCGTGCCGACGTCGAACGCGTCCTTCGGCTGAAGCACCTCCTGTTCGTCGAAGGGTTGACGCTCGCCGGCGCGCGACGGAAACTCGCCGACGAGGGTCGGCCCATCGTCAGCGAGGAGTCGGACCTCGACGAGCTGGTAGGCAGCGACGTCCGCGAGCGGCTGATACTGGTGACGCAGGGGCTCCGCGAATTGAAGACAATGC
>JACDCA010000430.1 GCA_013694635.1 Acidobacteriota bacterium
GCGCTAAGGCCCGCGAGCGCTAAGGCCCGCGAGCGCTAAGGCCCGCGAGCGCTAAGGGATGAGCACCGGTCTCCAAAACCGGGGGATGGGGGTTCGATTCCCTCCTGTCCTGCCAGGTTGGGTGGGACGTAGACGACCGGGCGAGGGGCAGGGGTTCCAGCAGCAGCGGCGAGCGGAGCGGAGCGAGCAGCGAAGTGCGAGCGTAGCGCAGTGAGCCTAAGCGAGCGGGCGGAGCGAAGTCGCCGCGAGCGGCGACCCGCGAGCGCTAATGCAAGAAGGCGGTAATGGCGGAGCATGACGAGTCGATCGGCGGGCGAGCGCGGGAGAGTGTCACCGGGTGGTGGGGCCGCTCGCGGCGATTTCTCGCTGAAGTCAGAAACGAGATGGCCCGCGTCACGTGGCCGAGCCGCAAGGAAGTCTATGCGACGACCCTCGTCGTGATTCTGACCTCGCTGTTCTTCGGTGTGTATCTCTACGGCGTGGACCTGGTCCTCTCCAAGATGATCGGGTGGATCTTCCAGACATTCGGGGCTGCATGACGACGATGACCGACGACCGCACCAAGCAGTGGTACATCGTCCACACCTACTCGGGATTCGAGAACAAGGTGAAGGAGTCGCTCGAACAGCGCGTGAACGCCTACGGACTCCAGGACGAGATCGGCGAGATCCTGATCCCGACCGAGCAGGTCGCCGAGATGCGCGGCGGCAAGAAGGTCGTGACGTCGAAGCGGTTCTTCCCCGGCTACATCCTTGTCGAGATGCACATGTCCGACAACGCGTGGCACGTGGTGAAGAACACGCCGAAGGTCACGGGCTTCGTCGGCGCCGGCGCCAAGCCCACGCCGCTGACGCGCGAAGAGGTCGACCAGATCCTGAACCAGGTCACGGAAGCGGCCGAGAAGCCGAAGCCGCGCTACACGTTCGAGAAGGGGGACCAGGTCCGGATCAACGAGGGCCCGTTCACCAGCTTCAACGGCGTGGTCGACGAGGTGAACCTGGATCGCAACACCCTGAAGGTGATGGTCACGATCTTCGGCCGCGCGACGCCGGTCGAGTTGGACTTTTTGCAGGTGGAGAAACTGTAGCGGCGTCGGAATGCGGAATGCGGGACGCGATTGGTGCAACCCGGGCGCATACCGCACCACGCATACCGCATCCCGGTAAGCGAGCTCAAGAATCATGGCGAAGAAAGTACAGGCAATGGTGAAGCTCCAGATCGCGGCGGGGAAGGCCACCCCCGCGCCGCCGGTCGGGACCGCGCTCGGTCCCCACGGCGTCAATATCATGGACTTCTGCAAGAACTTCAATGCGAAGACGTCCAAGGACGAAGGGCTGATCATCCCCGTCGTCGTCACGATCTACGCCGATCGGTCCTACAGCTTCATCACGAAGACGCCGCCGGCGTCGATCCTGTTGAAGCGCGCCGCGAACCTGGCGAAGGGATCGAACGAGCCGAACAAGAACAAGGTCGGCAAGATCACCGCGAAGCAGGTCGAGGACATCGCCAAGCTGAAGATGCCCGACCTCAACTGCGAGTCGCTCGACGCCGCGTTCAAGACAGTCGCAGGCACGGCGCGGTCGATGGGAATCGATGTGATCGGATAACTCCTAATGCCTAACGCCTAACTTCAAAATTTTAGGAGTTAGAAGTTAGAAGCTAGAGGTTGGGAGTTGACACGTAAGTCAGTTTGAAAGTGGGAGGCTGCCGCGAGGTAGCCGTGAGCACCACGGAGGCAAGGTCAATGCGAAAAAGAGGAAAGAAGTTCGCCGCCGCACGGCAGCAGGTGCCGGAGCGGCCACACACCCTCGAGGACGCCGTCCCCCTCATGCAGAAGGTGAAGTTCGCGAAGTTCGACGAAACGGTCGAACTGGCGATGCGCCTCGGCGTAGACCCCAAGCACGCCGACCAGATGGTGCGCGGCACGGTCGTCCTGCCGCATGGCCTCGGGAAGAGCAAGAAGGTCCTGGCGATCGCGGGCGCGGAGAAACAGAAGGAAGCGACCGAGGCCGGCGCGGACTACGTCGGCGGGGAGGAAATCGTCGACAAGATCCAGGGCGGCTGGATGGATTTCGATGCCGTCGTCGCGACGCCCGACATGATGCGCGCGGTCGGAAAGCTCGGCAAGGTGCTCGGCCCGCGCGGGCTGATGCCGAACCCCAAGACCGGCACGGTCACGCCCGACATCGCCAAGGCGGTGCGTGAGATCAAGGCGGGTAAGGTGGAATTCCGCGTCGACAAGACCGGCATCGTGCACGCGCCGGTCGGCAAGGTGTCGTTCCCGGCTGACAAGCTGATCGAGAACGCGCACGCCCTTGTCGACAGCGTCGTCAAGGCCAAGCCGCCGGCGGCGAAAGGCAAGTTTCTGAGAAGCGTCACCATGTCATCGACGATGGGTCCGGGGATCCTGATCGATACGACCCACGTGACAGAAACGGTGAAGCACTAGTCATGGCTGTCACACGCGCAAGTAAAGAGGCCGACCTCAAGACGCTCGAAGACTCCTTCAGGGGTACCGAGAGCGCAGTCGTCGTCGATTACCGCGGGTTGAAGGTCCCGGAAGTCACCGAGCTGCGGCGCCAGGTGCGCGCGGCGCGCGGCCAGTACAAGGTCGTCAAGAACTCGCTCGTGAAGCGTGCGCTCAAGGGGACGGCGTTCGAAACGCTGAGCGAGCACTTCGTCGGCACGACCGCGATCGCCTACGCCGGCGAAGACCCGGTGGCGCTCGCCAAGGTGCTCACGACGTTTGCCAAGACGGCCCCGTCGCTGAAGATCAAGGCGGCGGTGGTGCAGGGGCGGACGATCAAGCCCGCGGAAGTGACCGAGCTGGCGACGATGCCCGGGAGGCCGGAGCTCTACGCGAAGCTCCTCTTCCTGCTGCAAGCGCCGATGGTGCAGCTGGTGAGCGTGTTGAACGCCGCACCGCGCGATCTGATGAACGTGCTCGCGGCGGCGGAAAAGAAGCGATCGGAATCATAACGGGAAGCTCCCAGCTCCCAGTTTCCAGCTCCCAGCTGGAAGCTGCCGGAAGCTGGAAGCTGGCAGCTGGAAGCTTTTCATCGTAAGGGAGTGATTGAGATGGCCGAAGTGAATCAGCAGCAGGTGGTCGACTACATCAAGGGGATCTCGGTGCTCGAGCTCTCGCAGCTCGTGAAGGAGCTCGAGAAGGAGCTCGGCGTCTCGGCGGCCGCGGCGATGCCGATGGCGATGCCGGGCGGCGGCGCGGCGGCGGGCGGCGCGGCTCCGGCGGAGGAGCAGACCGAGTTCACCGCGACGCTGACCGAAGTGGGCACCAACAAGATCAACGTGATCAAGGTCGTCCGCGAGGTCACGAGCCTCGGACTGAAGGAAGCGAAGGATCTCGTCGAGGGCGCGCCGAAAGCGATCAAGGAAGGCATTCCCAAGGACGAGGCCGCAGCCATCAAGAAGAAGTTCGAGGACGTCGGCGCCAAAGTCGAGATCAAATAACGCGCTTCGCGCGGTGCTGGTGCTGCGTGCTGCGTGCTCGGTGCAAGAATGCACCGGCACCTCGGCATGCGAGCACGTTTTGCACGTAGCACGTCGCACATCGCACGTAGCACGTGACACTTTTTCCCGTCCTCGGGGTCTTTAGAGCATGTACAGCCTTCCCAAGAACATCTACCGCGAGCGCATCGACTTCTCGAAGATCAAGACGACGATCCCGATCCCGAACCTGATCGAGATCCAGAAGAAGTCGTACGAGCGGTTCCTGCAGATGAACCGGCTGCCCTCGGAGCGCGAGGACGCCGGCCTGCAGTCGGTCTTCAAGTCCGTGTTTCCGATCAGCGACTTCCGCGAGAACTCCTCGCTGGAGTTCATCGAGTATTCGATCGGCAACTGGGAGTGCAAGTGCGGCCGTCTGTCGGGCCTGCACCACCTGCGGAAGCCGTGCGTCAACTGCGGCCACACGCTGGTGGCGGACCCGTACGGCGAGCACGATGTGCTCTGCCCGCGCTGCGGCAAGCCGAATGACGCCCGCGGCGATGTCTGCGACATCTGCGGCAACACCGTGGCGCTCAAGCTGAAGTACGACGTGGACGAGTGCCAGGAACGCGGCATGACCTACGCCGTGCCCCTCAAGGTGACCATCCGTCTCGTGGTCTGGAACAAGGACCCCGAGACCGGCGTCAAGACCATCCGCGACATCAAGGAGCAGGAGGTCTACTACGGCGACATCCCGTTGATGACCGACAACGGCACCTTCATCATCAACGGCACCGAGCGCGTCATCGTCTCGCAGCTCCACCGGTCGCCGGGCGCGTTCTTCCACTCCGAAGACAAGACGCTCTACATCGCGCAGATCATCCCGTACCGCGGGTCGTGGGTGGAGTTCGAGTACGACACCAAGAACCTGCTCTACGTCCGCATCGACCGGAAGCGGAAGTTCCTCGCGACGGTGTTCCTCCGCGCGCTCGGCCTGCGCGGCGCCGACGAGATCATCCGCACGTTCTACTCGGTCGATCGCCTCACGCTCAAGGGAGGCTCGATCCATTGGGCCGTCGGCGACAGCCTGCAGGGGCTCCGGGCCGCGAAGGACATCAAGGTCGGTGGTGACGTCGTCACGCACTCCGGCAAGAAGATCACCTCCAACGGGCTGGCCCAGATGAAGAAGGCCGGCCTGGAGTCGGTCGAAGTGTCGGACGCCGAGCTCGAAGGAGCATTTGCCGCCGCGGACGTGGTCGATCCCTCGACCGGCGAAGTCATCCTGGAAGCGAACGAGGAAGTGACGCCGCGCGCCATCTCGATGGCGCAGGAGAAGAACGTCGATCGTCTCGAGATCTTCTTCCCCGAGCGGGACGAGATCGGCCCCGTCCTCAGCACGACGCTGAAGAAGGATCCGATCCATACGCACGAAGAGGCGCTGATCGAGATCTACCGCCGCCTCCGGCCGGGCGATCCGCCCACGCTCGAGAGCTCACGCTCGCTCTTCGAGAACATGTTCTTCAACCCGCAGAAGTACGACTTCTCGCGCGTCGGCCGGCTGAAGCTGAACACCAAGCTGAAGCTGAACACGCCGCTCGACGAGAAGATCCTGCACCCGCAGGACTTCTACGAGGTCATCAAATACCAGCTGAAACTGCGGCGCAACCCCGCCAACGTGGACGATATCGATCATCTTGGCAATCGCCGCGTGCGGTCGGTCGGGGAACTGCTCGAGAATCAGTTCCGCATCGGCCTGGTCCGCATGGAGCGCGCGATCAAGGAAAAGATGTCGGTCTACCAGGAAATGGCGACCGCCATGCCGCACGACCTGATCAACGCGAAGCCGGTCATGGCTGCGATTCGCGAGTTCTTCGGGTCGTCGCAGCTGTCGCAGTTCATGGACCAGACCAACCCGCTCTCCGAGGTCACGCACAAGCGGCGTCTCTCGGCGCTCGGGCCCGGCGGTCTGTCGCGCGAGCGCGCCGGATTCGAAGTCCGCGACGTCCACCCGACGCACTACGGGCGCATCTGCCCGATCGAGACGCCGGAAGGCCCGAACATCGGCCTCATCTCGTCGCTGTCGTGCTACGCGCGCATCAACGAGTTCGGCTTCATCGAGTCGCCGTACCGCAAGGTCAAGGACGGCCGCGTCCTCGACTACGTGGCGATCACCAACGCCGGCAGCTCGAAGCACAAGGTCGGCGACATCGTCGAGGCGTCGCAGGTCGGCGCCGACAAGGACACCGACAAGAGCAACCGCCGTCGCCGTGGTCTCGAGTACGAGCCGTATTCGTACTACCTGTCGGCGTGGGAAGAGGACCAGTACATCATCGCGCAGGCCAACGCGGCGGTCGATGACAACGGCCGCTTCACCACCGAACGCGTGAACGCGCGCCAGGCCGGCAACTTCATCCTGACGCCGCGCGACAAGGTCGACTTCATCGACGTGTCGCCGAAGCAGCTCGTCTCGGTCGCCGCCTCGCTCGTCCCGTTCCTCGAGAACGACGATGCGAACCGCGCGCTGATGGGATCGAACATGCAGCGCCAGGCCGTGCCGCTGCTCCGCGCCCGCGCGCCGTATGTCGGCACCGGCATGGAGTACATCACCGCGCGTGACTCGGGGGCCGTCATCGTGGCGCGCCGCTCGGGCACCGTCGACTTCGTCGACTCCCAGCGCATCGTCGTGCGCGTGGAAGGGGAAGAGAACGCCCAGTCACGTGAGATGGGCGCCGACATCTACCCGATGACGAAGTTCAAGCGGTCGAACCAGAACACGTGTATCAACCAGAAGCCGATCGTCAAGGTCGGGCAGAAAGTTCACAAGGGGCAAGTCCTTGGTGACGGCCCGTGCACGGAGCTCGGCGAGCTGGCGCTCGGACGCAACGTCCTGGTGGCGTTCATGCCGTGGCGCGGCTACAACTTCGAGGACGCGATCCTGGTCTCCGAGCGGATGGTGAAGGACGACTACTACACGTCGATCCACATCGAGGAGTTCGAGATCGAGGCGCGCGACACGAAGCTCGGGCCCGAGGAAATCACTCGCGACATCCCGAACGTCGGCGAGGGCTATCTGAAGGACCTCGACGAGAGCGGCATCATCCGCATCGGCGCATCGGTCAAGCCGGGGGACATCCTGGTCGGCAAGGTCACGCCGAAGGGAGAAACGCAGCTCACGCCTGAAGAGAAGCTGCTGCGCGCGATCTTCGGTGAAAAGGCCGGGGACGTCAGGGACGCATCGCTGGTCTGCCCTCCTGGCATCGAAGGCATCATCGTCGGCGTCAAGATCTTCTCCCGCAAGGGGATCGAAAAGGACGACCGCGCAAAGGCGATCGAGCAGGAAGAGCTCGACATGATGGAGAAGAACCTGCAGGACGAGATCCGCATCCTTCACGACGAAGTGAAGAAGCGCGTGATCGGCATGCTGCAGGGGCAGGAGTCGCGCGCGGACCTCTACGACGAGCACGGGCGCGAGCGGCTGCTGAAGAAGGCGACGGTCCTGACCGGAGAGATCCTGCAGGGGCTGCCCTACGACGCGATCGTGCGGCTGAAGATCAGCACCGACGATCCGCGGCTGGAAGAGGATCTGCGCGAGCTGGAAGAGCGCACCGAGCGCCAGGTCGAAGTGATCCGCAACCAGTTCGAGGAGAAGAAGGAGAAGGTCCGCCGCGGCGACGAGCTGCCGCCCGGAGTCATCAAGCTGGTCAAGGTCTACGTCGCGATGAAGCGCAAGCTGTCGGTCGGCGACAAGATGGCCGGCCGCCACGGCAACAAGGGCGTCAT
>JACDCA010000431.1 GCA_013694635.1 Acidobacteriota bacterium
GTCGACCGTCGGACTATCTCGGGTGAAAGCGCCATAACAGCAGCGCACGAGATAGCGACCATTCACGACGGGCTCGTCAACCCGGATCCAGAATTCGCAGCCACCTGGAAATCAGTGATTGCGCGCCCGCAATACGAAACACCGGCGCGCCACGGCATCATCGAGTCGCTGCGTCACTGCGCGCAGGAGCGGGGTGTCGTTGCCGAACCGGCGGGAATGACCTTCTGGACGGATGCTGCAATTCTCGGGGGGGCCGGAGTGCCGTCGGTGCTGTTTGGGCCGGGTGGAGCCGGCCTTCACAGCACCGGGGAGTATGTGAACATCGCGGACGTCATCGCGTGCCGCAACGTGCTCGCCCAGTTGGCAATTAACTGGACGAGTCGCGATTAACGGCGACGTCGCGGCGTCAGGCGGTTTTTCGCAGGACGAGACGCGGCGTCGTCAGGAGGTGACGCCGGGCGTCCCCTTCGAAGCGACGACGCGGTCCACGGCCGCTGATTTCCCAGCCGGGGCTTTGATGCCCGCACGAGGTGCAGCGCATCAGCACCTTCTTGCTCGAGAAATGCAGCACGGCATCATGCCCGCTGAGCCCGCAGATCATTTGCCCTAACCGCGCCATTCCGCGCGCGACAACGCTGCCGGTTCGTTCGAACGTGACTTCCGCTGCTGCCGCAAGCTGCTGGGGGTAGTTGGTGACCATGGACGATATCCCTCTCTCTTCTTCTAAAGGACGCCAGGACGCCGGTCGCTCCCCGACCGTTCCGCATCCCTGAAACTCAGGGATATCAAGATCCCTGAACCCCAGGGATATCAAGAGATGTGCCACGGGCCGGTCGACGGCGGTAAACGTCACTCTTCTTGGGAGTTAGACGAATTCGCGAGGTTTTTGGGCCGTTTTTTCACCTGTGCTGGTGACAGCTGATGAAAACGACTTGCTCTTGGAAGGTGGCAGATTGCCCACGCGTAGGAACCCCGTGTTTAGGGCACTTGAGATAAGGAGGGATGACCTGACGGTGTTACCGCTCTCGGAGGATGCCGCGGATTACAAAACCGACGTTAGCCGGGCGTTCACCCAGCCGACGCAGGAAGTAGGGGAACCATTCACGGCCGAAGGGAACGTATACGCGCACCCGAAAGCCCTCGGCTGTCAGTTGCGCCTGCAGGTCCCGCCGGATGCCATACAGCATCTGGAACTCGAACCGCTCCGGTGTGATCCCCTGCTGCGACGCATGGGCGCGCACGGCGGCGATCATCGAAGGATCGTGCGTGGCGATGGCCGGATAATTCCCTTCCGACAGGAGCACTCGCGCAATTCTGACAAAGGCCTCATCGACCTGTGCCTTGTCCTGATAGGCGACGCTGCGGGGTTCCCTGTAGGCGCCCTTCACGAGGCGCACCCGTGCACCCAGCTCGTTCATGCGCCGCGTGTCGCCGTCGCTTCTGGGCAGGCAGGATTGGAGCACGACGCCCACATTGCGATACCCCTGCTGCCACATCGTCTCAAAAATGTCGAGGGTGACCTGGGTGAACGGTGAGTTCTCCATGTCGATGCGGACGAAGAAGTCGTGCTTCGCCGCAGCGTCCAGGATGCGCCGCAGATTGTCGACCGACGTTGCGCGATCGACCGTCAGGCCGAGCTGTGTCAGCTTGAGCGAAATATTGCGGCCGATCCCGGCAGCGACGATGGCGTCCATGACCGCCTGGTACTCGCGGGTGGCCGTATCTGCCTCCGCGCTGCTGGCCACGCTCTCACCGAGGAGGTCGAGCGTCACCGTCATGCCGGCCCGCTCGACGCTACGAGCCGCGCCGATCGCTTCTTCGGCCGTCTCACCGGCGATGAAGCGGCGCGCAAAGCTCTGCTCGCTGCGAAGGCCGTAGGTGGAGGCGAGGCGCTTGAGGCGGCCGCTTCCGGCCAGCGCGTCGAAAAAAGTCTTGGACAGCGCCTGGATCATCAGTGCGTGCGCGGAGAGCGGCGCCCGCCCGTGATCAGGTGCTCGATCGTTCGAGCGTAGTAGCGCAGAACCGTGCGCTCGCGTACGCGGTAGCGGTCGCCGTGTTCGATGTGGATGATGCCTCGAGCGGCGAGCGGCTCCGACGCCGCGTCCACCGCCTCGCGCCCGGACCGGACGCCCATATTGGCGCCTCCGGCGGCGACGGTGTCGATGATCGCGGTGCATCGCGACTCGAGCTCGCGGCGGGTGATCGAGGGGTGGATCGCGGCCGCCACGACGGCGGTGGGCAGCACTTTGTAAAGCATGCCGATCGTGTCGCGCGTCAGGTGCGCCAGCGCCATGACATCCCGGCGCGACTCCGGGTCGTAATCCTGCAGCGCGATCGGCGCGCCAAATGTGACGAAGGCGCGTGACTGGTAGCCCACGGCGTAGCGCACCATTTCAGCGACCTCGCGCGCGAACGGACGCTGTCGCCGCTTGGCGGCCTGGTGGGCGAGGATCCGGTCTTCGAGGACGAGATCATATGCCACGGCCATCGGCACGATGACCGCATCGCCGCGCTCGGCCTGCAGCGCCGCGTGAATCAATCCCGTCTTCGGCGTCTTCAGCTCTCCTGAATAGCTGCGGCCGCCCTCCACGTAGAAGAGCAGGTCGTGCCGGCGCAGCAGCTCGCCGACATAGGCCTTCAGCGTGACGAGATACGCAGGGTCCTTCGCATTGCGCCGGATCGGAATGGCGCCGGTCACGTGGCGGTGGAGGAGTCCCAGTGGACCGCCGAATAAATTGATGCCCGCCGCGATGACCGGCGGCCGCACACCGTTGTCGTCGAGCACCAGCGGCTCAACGAGGTAGTCCAAGTGGCTCTTGTGATTGGAGACGTAGATGACGCGGCCGGCGCGCGTCGCGCGCTGCGGGATGTCGACGTGCTCCTCGACGCGGTCGATCTTGCGCAGGATCGGATACAGGGGGTGCTTCAGGGCCCGGTAGATCGGATAGCGCTGCGTCGTTCGGAGCTCGTCGAGATAGGCGTGGATGCGCTCGCGAGCCTGGATCTCGGTCTGACCGTTTCCCCCCCGCAGGTAGCGCGCCACCTCGTCTCGCGCGAGAACCGCCTGGGTGATGTCGTCGAGCATCACTGGCGGACTATATCAGTTTCGCCACAGGAGGTCAGACCAATCACCGCTCCTGCGGGCCGTCATCCCAGTTCCCGCATGATCGCTTCGGTGAACTCCGTGGTCGTCGCGGTGCCACCGAGGTCGTGCGTTCTGACGGCGCCGGTCAGGAGCACTTTGTCGAGTGCCGCGCGAATGCGTGCGCTCGTCTCGCGCTCACCAATGTGGTCCAGCATCATCAGCGCGGACATCAGCAGCGCCGTCGGATTCGCCAGATTCTTGTGCGCGATGTCGGGGGCGCTCCCATGCACCGCTTCGAACACCGCCGAGTCGGGGCCCATGTTCGCCCCCGGAACGACGCCAAGCCCGCCAACCAGCCCGGCGCACAGGTCGGAGACGATGTCGCCATAGAGGTTCGGCAGCAGCAGGACGTCGAGCTTTTCGGGATGCATGACGAGATGCATGCAGGCGGCGTCCACGATCCGCTCGTCGTAGCTGATGTCGGTGTAGTTGGCGGCAACATTCCGCACGCTGGTCAGAAACAGGCCATCACTGAGCTTCATGATGTTGGCCTTGTGCACCGCCGTGACCTTCTT
>JACDCA010000495.1 GCA_013694635.1 Acidobacteriota bacterium
TGCGCGATCGAACCAGAGGACAGCTTCCGGCGGCACCCTGAACCAGAGGGGCGCATCGGCATCAACCGCGAGCGTCCCGCTGCCCCTCGCGACAAGCCGGCCTTCGGGCAACTTGATGGTGACGAGCGTTTCATTCCCGAGTGGTTCCAGTACCTCCACACGCGCCTGCAGCCAGCCGGGGCGTGCCTCCGTCGACAGCTCGATGTCTTCCGGCCGCACACCCATCGTCAGTGCGGGAGCCGACGTCGACGTGAGAGGCACGTGCCCCCAGGTCATGCCGCCGGCGGTGATCGACGACGATTCGAGAGTGGCGTCGAGCAGATTCATCGGCGGGTTGCCGAGAAACCGGGCCACAAAGGTGTTCGCGGGTCGCCGGTACAGCTCGAGCGGAGTACCCAGCTGCTGGATCTCGCCGTCTTTCATCAGCGCCACGCGGCGGCCGAGCGTCATCGCTTCACTCTGGTCGTGCGTCACATACAGCGTCGTGGTGGCGAGCTCGCGCTGGAGACGCTTCAACTCCCCGCGCGTGCGGGTTCGCAACTGGGCGTCCAGGTTCGACAGCGGCTCGTCCATCAGATAGACCGCCGGGTTGCGAACAATGGCGCGCGCCAGCGCAACGCGCTGCTGTTGCCCGCCGGACAACTCGGAGGGACGTCGATCGAGCAGCGCGTCGAGTCCCAAACGCGCGCCGACATCGCGAACACGCGCGTCGATTTCCACGGCGGGCATGCGCCGCACCTCCAGCGGGAACGCGATGTTCCGCCGCACGGTCAGGTGCGGGTAGAGCGCATAGTTCTGGAAGACCATCGCGACGTCGCGCCGCGCCGGCGGAAGCTCGTTGATGACGCGATTGCCGATTGAAATCGTGCCGGCGTCGGGGCGCTCCAGCCCGGCCAGCAGGCGCAGGAGGGTGGTCTTGCCGCATCCGGATGGACCGAGCAGCACGAGACACTCGCCCGCCTCGACCTCCAGATGGAGACCGCGCACCGCGTGATGCTGGCCGAATCGCTTCTGCACGCCATCGAAGCGGACCGCCGACGGCGCGGATGTAGGAGGCACGCGAGGGATTCTGACGTGTTGCCCGCCGCGAGGCAACCCTCCTATACTCCCCGCACATGGCGGCGCCTGGATCGGTCCCCGAGCATGGGCCGTTGCTCGCAATAGACGGGGTGGTCAAGCGCTTCGGAGCGCAGACAGCGCTCGGCGGGGTCTCGTTGTCGATCGGCGCGGGAGAGATCGTCGCGCTCGCCGGCGAAAACGGCGCCGGCAAATCCACACTGATGGCGATCTGCTCGGGCGCGCTGGCGCCGGACTCAGGCACGCTGCGCTGGGAGGGACACGCCGTCCGCTTCCGGGGTTCCGCCGACGCATCGGCGGCGGGGATCGCGATCGTTCACCAGGAGCCGCAGATCGTCGGCACCCTGAGCGTCGCCGAAAACCTGGTGCTCGGGCAGCTCCCCCGCCGTGCAGCGGGAATCGTCAACTGGCGCGAAGCGGAACGAACCGCACGCGAGGCGCTGTCTCGCCTGGGCCTCTCGCTCCCCCTCCAGCAGCAGCTCGGCTCCCTCGGACCCGGCGTGCGTCAGCTCGTCGCCATCGCACGCGCGGTCCATCGGGGCGCGCGCCTTCTGATCCTCGACGAACCGACGTCGTCGCTGGCGCTCGACGACGCGCAGCGGCTGGCGGAGATCGTGCGCGAGGTGGCGGCGCAAGGCACTGCAGTCATCTACATTTCCCACCGCATCGAGGAGCTGCGTCCGCTTGCCCACAGGCTGGTGGTGCTCCGCGACGGTCTGGTGACGCTCGACAGCCCGCTGGCCTCGGTCACATCGGCCAGCCTGTGGAGCGCATTGTGTGGCGGCGCGGAGAAGCCGGCCGGCGGCGCGCACTCTGTCGTTACCGTGACCCCCGAGAGCGCACCGCTGCTCGATGTCCGCGGGCTGACGCGGCGGGACCGCTTGCGGGACGTATCGGTTCACGTGCACCGGGGGGAGCTGGTCGGAGTCGCGGGTCTGGTCGGCTCGGGACGTTCGCGGCTGCTGCACACGATCTTCGGCGCCGCGAAGGCGGACGCGGGAACCGTGCGCGTTCACGACGGGCGTTCGAGCCGCGAGGTTCGCACGATCGCCGGCGCGGTGGCTGCCGGCATCGGGATGGTGCCGGAGGACCGCCGGCGACAGGGTCTGATCGTCGCCGCTACCATCGCGACGAACGTGTGCCTCTCGCTCCCGCCGGAAGCTGTCAGTCGTGGCTGGCTGCGCCGCCGCCGGATCGTCGAGGCGGCGGCGACAGCGATCGAGCGGCTCCGGATCCGCGCACAGGGTCCGTCGCAGCCGGTGGACCAGTTGAGCGGCGGCAATCAGCAGAAGGTGCTGCTTGCACGCTGGATCCGCGCGGGCACGCGCGTGCTGCTCCTCGATGAGCCGACGCGCGGCGTCGACGTGGTGGCAAAGGCCGAGATTCACCAGATCCTCCGCGACGCCGCGACACACGGCCTCGGGTTGCTCGTCGCATCGTCTGACCTGCCCGAGCTGCTGTCGCTCTGCGACCGCATCTACGTCATCCGCGCCGGCGCAGTAGCTGACGAAGTGCGTGGCGCCGAGACCGACGCGACGCGGCTCCTGATGATCGCCTCCGGGACCGCCGCGTGAGAGAGGCGACGCGCTCGGCCGGAGCTGCCTGGCAGCGTTTCGGCCCCCTGCTCGGTCTTGCCACTCTCGTCGTTGCGCTGTCGCTCGCCTCGCCGCACTTCCTGACTGTCGAGAACCTCCTCAACGTGCTCAGACAGAGCTCGATCAACGCCATTCTTGCGCTCGGCCAGTTGCTGGTGATCATCACGGCCGGCATCGACCTGTCGATCGGATCGATCCTGGGACTGACCAACGTGGTGCTGGCGCTGCTGCTGGTCGGCGGCTGGCACCCGGCGGCGGCGTGCGGCGCCGCACTCTCCCTGGGGCTGGCCGTGGGGCTGCTCAACGGACTCCTGCTCACGCGACTCAGGCTCCCGCATCCCTTCATTTCCACGCTGGGGACGATGAACGTGGCGCGAGGTGCGGCGCTGCTCCTCGCGGGCGGCGTGCCCATCAGCGGTCTGCCTTCCGCGTTTCGCGGCGCTACCGGGGGCAGCGCGATCGGTATCCCGGTGCCCGTGATCATCGCCGCGGCTGCATACGTGGCGGCGCACTTCTTTCTGACCCGGACGGTGTGGGGGCGCGACCTGTACGCGATCGGCGGCAATCGTGAGGCAGCGCGACTCGCGGGCATCCCCGTGGAGCGGCGGCTGAATCTTGCGTACGCGCTGAGCGGATCGATGGCGGGCCTTGCCGCCATCGTGCTGGCCGGCCGCATGAACTCCGGGTTCCCGCTCGCCGGTTCGGGCGCCGAGCTCGACGCGATCGCGGCCGCGATCATCGGCGGCGCCAGCTTCTTCGGCGGCGTCGGCACCGTCGGCGGTACGCTGATCGGGGCCCTGATCATCGGCTTCCTGAGAAACGGACTCAACCTGCTGGACGTCTCGGCGTACTGGCAGATGGTCGTCATCGGCTGCGTCATCGTCGCGGCGGTGTTCGTCGACGTGATGAGACAGCGCGGGGCGAAGGGCGCGTGATCGTATACTCGTGGCACCAATGCATACTGTGACGCTCATGGCGCGCTCCCTGGTGGTTCTCGCGGTTGCGGCGGCTCTCTTCGCCGGGTGCAATCGGAGTGGCGGGGACAAAAAGACCATCGCTCTGGTGACCAAGGCGATGGACAGCGAGTTCTGGCTGGCGGTTCGTGATGGCGCGCGCAAGGCGGTCGAGGGACGCAACGACGTGGCGCTGTCGATCCTCGCCCCGGACCGCGAGATCAACGTCGATCAGCAAGTGTCGATTCTGGAAGACCAGATCCAGCGGGGCGCACGCGCGCTGGTCGTCGCGCCGGCCGGTTCCGCGCAGGTCGTGCCGGTCCTGGAGGGGGCGATCGGGCGCGGCATACCCGTCGTCCTTGTCGATACCGACGCGCCGCTTCCCGGCAAGGCTTCGTACGCCGGAACGGACAACCGGGCGGGTGGCGCGCTGGCGGCCAGGCACGTCATCGAGCGGGTCGGCAGCGGCAAGGTCGCGTTGATCAGCGGCGTACCGGGCAACCAGTCGCAGGACGACCGCGCGGCAGGGTTCCTCGAGACCATCGCGACCGCACCCGGGCTCCAGGTCGTCGCCCGTCAGCCGGGCAACAGCGAGCGCTCGCTCGGCTTGACCGTGATGGAAAACATCCTCACGGCACACCCCGACATCAAGGCGGTGTTTGCCACCAACGACCAGATGGCGCTCGGCGCGGTGGAGGCGATCGCGGCAAGAAGGCCGCAGGGCGCGATTGCGGTCATCGGTTTCGACGCCACCGCGGAAGCTGTCCAGTCCATCCTCGAAGGGCGGATGTCGGCCAGCGTGGCGCAGCGTCCCTTCGAGATGGGACGCCGGAGTATCGAAGCCGCTCTTGCCCTTCTCGACGGAAAGACCGTGGACCCGCGGATCGACACCGGCACGGAACTGATCACCTCCGAAAACGCCG
>JACDCA010000518.1 GCA_013694635.1 Acidobacteriota bacterium
CCTCGAGCTGGTCGAAACGCCCGCGCCGGAACACCGGCACGTAGACGCCGTCGATGGACGCCTTTTCAGACAGGAACAACCGGCCGCGGACCACGGCGACCGGGAGTCGGGCTTCGCTCCGCCCCTCGAAGAAGAATCGCGAGATATCGAGCGGATTGATGACGTCGGTAGGCTGGAGTTCATCCAGCCGTCCCCAGACCACCCGTCCGTAGCCGGCGTAGAGATCGAACCTCCCGAAGCGCAGTTCGGTTGTCGCTTCGTGGACACGGACAATGCCGTCGCTGACGCGTTCGCCGTTACCGCGTCCCGGAAGAGGCCTGCGTGCCTCGAGCGCTTCCGCGAAGCCGGAGAGCGTGAACCGCACCCGGTCTGTCGCGCTGACTTTCTGCTCCGCGAAGAGTCGCGCGCGAAGCTCCGTCGTGTCACCACGGTTGGGAAAGTAATCGGCGAACACCGACACGTACCCTGTCGGGCGCTCGAGCGTCTGCGCTTCCGTACGCGGGGCAAGGCAGAGCAGGATGGCAAGAGCGGTCCCGGCCGCCACGGCAGTCTGCCGCAACGCCGGCGCACCGAACAGACCCGGAAGCAGCTTGATGATCGACGGCAGGATGAACACTTCGGCCAGAAACGCAACCGCCATCGTCAGGGCGAGCAGCCCGCCGAACCAGGCCGTGGGCTTGTATTCCGACAGAAACAGCACCGCGTAGCCACAGCTGTTGATGATCGCTGTGGTCAGTGACGCGCGCCCCTCGTTGGCGGTGGCAAGCTCGATCGCCTCGTCGGTCGACCGGCCGGCGGCAATCTCGCGCCGATATCGGTTGATGAAATGAATCGTGTCGTCGTCCACCACGCCGAGCGCGACGCTCGCGACCATCACCGTGGCGATGTTCACGGAAATCCCGAGATAGCCCATCACACCGAGAACCGCGATGACGGGCAGCACGTTCGGAACGATTGTCAGCAGTCCGAACCGGAAGGAGCGGAAGACGATGAAGATCACACCGAAGACGGTGACGAATGCGGTCCCAAAGCTGCTCACCTGCGACTCGACGAGGTAATGGTCGAGGGTGCTGAACAGGCGTCCGGAGCCCGTCGTGAGCACGCTGATGCCGGTGTCCTCGAATGCCTGCCGCGCCAGGCGTTCCGACTCTTCGACGTACTGCAGGACGATGTCCGAGCTCATCGACTGCAGCTTCACGTTGATCTGCGCCCTGGAATGGTCGCTGGCGATGACGCGTTCGAGCTCGTGGCGCCCTTCCCCACCCAGCGCAAACACGAAGAGCTCCTGCGCGATCGTCGGGCGGTCGGTGGGAATGACGTGAGCGTCCGCCCGGCCGTCATTCAGCTCCCTGTTGATCCGCTTGATGTAGTCGGCGACGGATGTGACCTTGCGGACGTGCGGGAACGTCCGTAGCTGTTGCTGAAGCCTCTCCATCCTCTGCAGCGCGTCCGGTGTCGTCAACGAGTCGGGCGGCCCCTCGAGCATGATCTGGAAGCTGTACACGCCGGAAAGCTCCCGATCGATGACTCGTGCCGACTCACCCAGCGGGTGGGAGCTCGAGAAGAAGTTGATGTGATTCGTATCGACCTTCAGGCGGAGGATGCCGAGCGCCGCCACCGTTCCGATCATCAGCGACACGGTCAGGACTCTGCCCGGGTGGGCTGACGTAAGCCGCGCTACCGCCTTCAACGGGCCCAGGAAGTATTTCTCGTGCGGGGGGACGGCCGACGTCGGCTTCAGGAACATCAGGAGCGTCGGCACCAGCACGAGCGAGATGGCGAAATCCACCATGATCCCCACCGCCGAGCCGATTCCGAATGACTGGACGGCGACGACGTTGCTCGTGGCGAGCGACAGCATTCCCAGTGCGGTCGTTGCGCTGGCGCCGAACAGTGGCGTGGCCAGGTGCGCCACGGTGTGCTTGAACGCCGCTTCGCCGTCCATCTCCCGCCGCGCGGAGTCCCAGTGCTGCATGATGTGCACGTCGTCTGCGATCGCCAGCACGACGACGAGCGGGATGAGCATGCTGCTGAGGACGTTGTAGCTGAACCCCATGAGCGAGTACAGGCCCAGCGTCCACAGGACGCTGACGAGGATCGCGAACATGGCGAGCAGCGTTTTCCGCCAGGAGCGGAAGGCCATGTAGATGGCCAGGACGGTGAAGAGAAAGATCGGCGGCGTGAACTTGCGCTGGTTGTCGAGCGTGATCCGGTTGTAGGTCTCGCTGATCTCCAGGCTGCCGTTGTAGTACGCGGCGATGCCCTGCGGCAGGCGCGGGTCGACGATGTCGTGAATCTGCTGGATGACCCCGCCGCGCACCTTGTCGATGCGCTCCTCGTCGAAGCTGACGACGATGGCGGTCACGCGTCCGTCGTCCGACACGAGGTCCCCTTTCAGCAGGTCGTCGCGCAGCGCGAGATCGCGGACGTCCTCAGGACGCTGGGTATCGGCGTCCTCGAGCAGCGGTCGCACGTCGAGTCCGCCGGCATCTTCATCCTTGCCCGGCAGCGCCCGGACGATCGTAGCGCTCGCGAGACTATCCACACGGTGCACGGTATCGACACGCGCAATGTCGCCGGTGACCTGTTGAATGAACTTCAGCGTGTCCCGCGAGAACAGCCGGTCGGTGCTGTCGGCCTTGAGGGCGACGATCAGCGTGCGCGTGCCGCCGAACTCGCTGCGAAACCGCTCGTAATCCCGGTAGACCGGATCGTCCCTGGAGAACCACGCCGTGATGTCGTTGTCGATGTTCATGACATCCGCGCGCGGCACGCAAAGGATCGCGCCGAGAACGATGACGGCGGAGGCTGGCAGGCGCCACCGGTAGATGAGATCCGCGAGCGTGCGCGACGAAAGCATCATCCGCGTTGCACCGTGTTGCACCATCCTCGGCGTTGCACCGTGTTGCACCGTGGCTTCAAGAGGCGCCCCGCTCGAGCTCACGACGCGAGAAGTCAGACTCCTTCAAGCCGACGTTGTAGTCCATCTTCTCGATCGTCAGGTCCGTGCGCGTCTTCTCCAGCGCGTTCGTCATGCGGGCGTCCATGGCCGTCCAGATGCCTTCCACCTGCTCCAGCCGCCCGACCGTGTACTGCTTCTGCTTCTCGTTGCGCCGGTTGTAGATCTCGGCCTCGACAACGACGAAGCTGTCCTTCAGGACCAGCGAGACGACGCGGGGAAACTCCGCCGACGCGTCTTTGCGCCGCGACTCCAGCCGCCAGGCCGGTCGCCCGGGTCCGCCGGCCGCCGGCGTCCAGGAGGCGTTCTCGTCCACGATCGCGTACGAGTACTCGTCGAACTCGCGACCGCCGATGTCTTCGTAGGTGAAGTCGCTGCCGACGAAGCTCTCCTGCGTTTCAGTGCCGGCTATGCGGCGCACACGGCCGAGCGAAGGCAGGTAGAGGAAGCGCTCGTCGTCCTTATCCGGATGCTCCCAGACGAGAAACCCGGTCCCGCGGATGTCGTTGGGATAACTGAAGCGAATCAGGAGGCGATCGCCATCCGGTGCAGCCGGGCCGGCGCCGGGAGTACCGCGGCCGCGGAGCGACAGCAACGTGAGCGAGCGCTCGCGCACGCGTCCGTGGCGATCATGAAGCTTCATGCGCATCGTCGCGCGTGAGTCCCGGCCGGTGTCACGGTCCTGCACGCGACGCGCGACATCGTCTGCGGTCAACCGCTGTGCTGACGGCAGAATTGCGAGCGCGGCAAAGAGCAGGGGCAGGACGTGCAGCATAAAGAGCCCTCCGGGTAACGCTGGCGACTGTCTTATTGTGTGAACACTTTCACAAGCTGTCAAATTCCCTCAACAAATAGCGCGATTCTACGCGATACACCGGCAATCGGCTGTCTGTCTGCGATACTTCGGAGATGGTCCTGATCTTTGGAAAAGAGAACTGTCCCTATACCCGGAAGGCAACCGAGGACTACGCAGGACGGGACATCGATTTCGAGTACATCGACGTCCGCGCGAGCCGGGCTGAAATGGACCGGATGCTCGGTTACACCAACGGTGTGCGGCGCGTGCCCGTCATCGTGGAGGACGGGAAGGTCACGGTCGGTTTCGGCGGCACGTGAGCCGTGTGAAGACGCCAGGTTCTGGCGGATAATCCTGCATCTTGGTTGAAGAATTCACCGGCGCGGAGCGGGCGAAGCTCGCGCCGTACTTTACCAACACCCACGAACACATCTTCGCGCTGACGAACCTCCCTGAAACAGTGAAGGGAGCGCTCTTCGCGCGCTATTCCCGCTCGGCGAAATCACTTCGACGCCTCTTCCTGGACGAATTCGCAGACACCATGCCGGCGGGCGATGCAGTCATCTCCGCGGGCGTCGGCGTCGAACGCGCTGAGAAGCTGTACGCGCGCGTGTTCAACGAATATGGGGACGACTCGGTGGCGCAGCTCGGGGGCGTACACCTGGCGTGCGAGTACGCCTCCAACATCCTCACGAAGGTCCTCGAGTGGGGACGCCTCATGGCGTACCTCGAGCAGTCAACGCGATACGTGCCGTATACCGACAGGCTGGACGGACGATGGCGGTATCACATTCCGTCGGAGGTTCAGGGCGCGCTCCGTGGGCGCTACATCGAGGTCATGGACCGGGCGTTCGCGCTCTATGCGAAATGGATCGCCGCGATGCAGGACCATTTTGCGCGCCGCTATCCGAAGAGCCCGGGCGACAGCGACGGCGTCCATCGCGCAGCGATCCGAGCCAAGGCCCTCGACACGCTTCGCGGCATGCTTCCGGCTGCGACGCAGTCGAACGTCGGCATCTATGGAACGGGCCAGGCATACGAAGCCCTGCTCCTCCGCATGCGCGTGCATTCGCTGAGCGAGGTCCGCGAGTGCGGCGACGCGATGCTGCGCGAGCTGCGGAAGGTCATACCCGCGTTTCTCACTCGCGTGGACCTGCCGAATCGCGGCGGGCGATGGAGCGAGTATCTGTCGCGCACGCGGGCGGATACGGCGGCCCTGGCGGAATCGCTTCTCGAACACGCGGACGTCGAGCCGCGGGAGGAAGTCACGCTGACCGGTTTCGATCCGGACGGCGAGGCCAAAGTCGTCGCTGCCGCTCTGTATGCGGTCTCGGCGCTGCCCGACGATCGGCTGATCGGCATCGCGGAACGGATGACGGCGGATGAGCGCGCCGGCGTCCTTCGGGCGTACGTGGGAGATCGAACGAACCGGCGACATCGGCCCGGGCGAGCTTTCGAGCGGACGTCCTACCGGTTCGACGTCCTCACTGACTACGGCGCGTTCAGGGACCTGCAGCGGCACAGGCTGCTGACGCTCGAATGGCAGATGCTGACGACCAGGCACGGGTACACGGAGCCGGAGGCCATCCGGGAAGCGGGCGCGGGGGACGACTGGGACAGGGTGATGACGGCGAGCGCCGAGTTGCATGACGCCCTACGTGCCGCGGGCTTCACGGACGCGGCGCAGTACTCGGTGGCGATGGCGTATCGCGTCCGTTTCTACATGGAGATGAACGCGCGCGAGGCGATGCACCTGCTCGAGCTGCGAACCGCGCCGCAGGGGCACCCCGCGTATCGTCGCGTCTGCCAGCAGATGCACACGCTGATTGCCGAACGCGCCGGCCACAAAGCAATCGCCGACGCGATGAAGTTCGTCGACCATTCAACTGTCGAGCTCGAACGCCTTGGTTCCGAACGGACGCTCGAGAAGAAACGCGCGATTGGCGATTGATGATTGGCGAATGTCGATTGACGGATTGCCGATCGATGATTGCGGATTATTCTTCGACCACCTCGCGGTGACTCCAGAAGCGGCCGAACTCGTCGAGGAAGGTGAGGGATTCGAAGGACATCATGCGGTCGAAGAAGAGAATGCCGTCCAGATGATCGGTCTCGTGCTGGATGACGCGCGCGGTAAAGCCTGAGACGCGCATCTCGATTCTCTTTCCGGTCCGATCGTAGGCGCGGACGACGATCTCGCGCGCGCGGGGCACGCGGCCGCGGATGTCCGGGATGCTGAGGCACCCTTCCCAATCCTCGACGGCTTCGCGGCCGACGGGCGTGATCTCGGGGTTGATCAGCGCCATCAGCGGGACCGACTGGCGATCGTCTGCGTCCTCGTCGTCTACGGCCTCCCCGGCGCTCTTCGGCGCCAACCCGGCGACGAACAGCCGGACGCTGGCGTGCACCTGCGGCGCGGCCAGGCCGATGCCCTGATACTCGCGCATCGTCTCGAACATGTCGTCGATCAGCTGCTGGATGCGAGGGGAGCGTATGTCGCTCGCTGAAAGCGGACGGGCCTTCGCGCGCAGAACCGGGTGCCCCATGCGCGCGACTTTCAGGATGGACATGAGGAAAATTATATAGATGGACACCCCTTACCGCTTCTGCCCTGCCTGCGCGGGGACCATGGAGCTGCGACTGCTGAAGACGGGGGAGCCGATGCGGCCCGTCTGCACCAGCTGCGGCCAGGTGATCTATCTCGATCCGAAGGTCGCCGTGGGAACCATCGTGGCCGATGAAGACGGTCGTGTCGTGCTGGTACGCCGCGCGATCGAGCCGGGCTACGGACTCTGGGTCTTCCCGGGGGGCTATGTCGATCGAGGTGAGGAGGTCACCGCGGCAGCGATACGCGAGGCGAAGGAGGAGTCCGGGCTGGACATCCGGCTCGATAGTCTGGTGAACATCTACTCGTATCCCGGACGCCCGCTGGTGGTGATCGTCTACGCGGCGACTCGGACCGGCGGCGAGCTGCGCGTTGACGACGAATCCCTCGAGGCACGCTGGTTCGCGCCAGCCGAGATTCCGTGGCAGCAACTGGCGTTTCAGAGCACCCGGGAGGGCCTGTCGCAGTACCTGGAGGGCTTTCGCTTACAGAAATGATCCGGCGGCGGCAGTTTCGCATGCGCAAATCGCCGACCTCATCCGTAACTGCCTGTAAATCGGCATTTCCCCGCTGCTATACTTCTTGCACTCCAGCTGCCTGAAGGGCGAAAGTTTGCCCGGCGTACGTCCGAGATACAGAACATGAGAAACCTCACTTTGACTGCACTGGCCGCCGTCTGCCTTCTGGGCACGACCGGCTGCTTCAGCTTCGAACGTAAGAGCAACATCACCGGGCCCGCCGCCACCGGAACAACAGCGTTCGTGGGTGTATGGACCTCCGGAAACATCATTCCGTCGCCCAACGCCTGCGGTGATTTCAAGTGGTCGGTCAGCGAGCAGACCGCGACGACGGCCAAGGGGTCCTTCAGCGCCACCTGCGCGGGTAGTCTGAAGCTCTCCGGCATTGCGGAAGGTAAGCTCATCAGCCCGACCAGCCTGGAGTGGAAGGCGACTGGAAACGCGACCGCTCCGGACTTGGCGTCGTGCCCCATCAGCCTTACCGGAACTGCCGAGCTTCAATCCGACTCCATTAAAGTCCCTTACCGGGGTACTACGTGCCTCGGCGACGTCCAGGGCGTCGAGTCGCTCAAGAAGCGCTAACCAACCGCTCGATCAATTCGTCGTCGGCGGGCGGGAAATGAAGCGCGCGAAGCTCCGCGCGCTTCGCCCACTGCATCTCCTGGCCGAGCGCCGGCCGCGGTTCGCCGCCCAACGCGCACGCAAAAAAATGAAGCTCGACGACCCGCTCAGGGTAGTCGTGCGCAACCGTGTAGATCTCGTCCCCGACCACCACGTCCACGGTAAGCTCCTCCTGAATCTCCCGCCGAAGGCAGTCGGCAAGGGATTCTCCCGTCTCACACTTACCGCCGGGGAACTCCCAGTACCCTTCCAGGTGCACACCGCGCAGCCTCCGCGTGACCAGGAACGCATCGTCGCGTTCGATCACCGCGGCGGTGACGATCAGCCGGGGCTTACTCAAGGTCCTGGTCCGGCCGCATCGTAGGGAAACGACGCACATTGATTCTGCATCGGACATTCGGGGCATCTGGGCTTGCGCGCGGTGCAGAGCGTGGCGCCGAAATCCATCAGGGCCTGATTGAAGTCGAAGACATGGCGCATTGGAAGAACCGTCCGCGACACGGTCCACAAATGGCGCCGCATCTTGTGGGCTTTCGGATCCCCTGCTCCGACGAAGATGCGGAAGAGCACGCGTGCCACATTCGTGTCCAGGATCGCCTTGCGCTGGCCGAAGGCGAAGCTGAGGACGGCCCCGGCGGTGTACTCCCCGATCCCCTTGAATGACCGTAGCGTTTGCTCATCGGAGGGCAACTCGCCGCCATAACTCGACACCGACTCGCGTGCGATGGCGTGAAGCCGTCGCGGTCTGACGTTGTACCCGAGCGGACGCCAGGTCTTCGCGACGTCATCCTCCGGCGCATCCGCCAGCGCCCGGAGTGTCGGGTACTTCCCGAGCCATTCGTGGTACTTCGGCAGCACGCGATCGACCTGCGTCTGCTGCAGCATCACCTCCGAAACGAGGATGTGATACGGATCGGTGGTCCGGCGCCACGGCAGATCGCGCCCGTGGCGCTTGTACCATTGCAGCAGGCGGCGCCGGAACCATTGACGGCTTAGGGGCGGCGGAAGTGTGAGATGTCGGCGGCGGGCTTTTATAATCAGGTGCGTGAAAATCTACACCAGGACCGGCGACGCTGGCGAAACCGGCCTCTTCGACGGCACACGTGTCTCAAAGGCTGACGCCCGCGTCAGCGCGTACGGGGACGTCGACGAACTGAACGCATGGCTCGGCCTTGCGCGCGCATCCCTCGCCGACGCACAGCTGGCCTCCATGGTTGAACAGATCCAGCGGGATCTCTTTGCTCTCGGATCCCGTCTTGCCGATCCCTCGCACCGCATCGCCGGGCGCGTCACCAAGGTGGCGGTCTCGACCGGCGACGTGACGCGGCTGGAAGGGTGGATCGACGATCTCGAGCCGGAGCTTCCTCCGCTGCGGCGGTTCATCATCGCCGGCGGCGTCCAGGCTGGCGCCATGTTTCACGTCGCGCGAACGGTGTGTCGCCGTGCCGAACGCGCGATCGTCGGCCTGGGGGACGGCGCGGTCGATCCCGAGGTTCGGATTTACGTGAATCGGCTGTCGGACCTCCTGTTCGTCCTGGCACGCGTCGCCAATGCGCGCGCAGGCGTTCCCGAACTGGAATGGTGAACGGATCCTGCCACCAGTAGCCCCCACCTCGCTCGACGGTGCGTACGCGCATTGCGCCGCAATCGCCGCACGTCACTACGAGAACTTTCCGGTCGCGTCCCGGTTGCTCCCCCCTGCGATGCGGCCGCACATCACCGCCATCTATGCGTTCGCCCGGACGGCGGACGATTTCGCCGACGACGAGGGGCGCCCGGCCGACGAGAGGCTGCGTCTTCTGAAGGAGTGGCGCGAGAAGCTGCACCGGACCGTGCGGGGTCAGGGGGAGACGGATCCTGTTTTCGTTGCGCTCGGCGTCACCATGAAGCAACGCGATCTGCCGGTGCAGCCTTTCGAGGATCTGCTGAGCGCCTTCGAGCAGGATGTCACCGTCCAGCGATACGAGACGTGGGACCAGTTGCTGGACTACTGCCGGCGCTCGGCCAATCCAGTGGGGCGCCTCGTGCTGCGTGTCGCCAACGTCCGCGATGCCGGCGCGGAACAGGCGTCCGACGCACTGTGCACCGCGCTTCAGCTCACGAATTTCTGGCAGGATTTCGCGGCCGACTGGCATGCCGGAAGGCTGTATGTGCCCAGGGAGGAGTTCACGGCGGCGGGCGCCTCGGAGCGCGATCTTGACGCGGCGCGGATGACTCCCGAGTGGAAGACAGCCATGCGCGCGTGCGTAACGAAGACGCGCGCGCTCTTCGACGCTGGCCGTCCGGTTACCGACGCCGTCCGCGGCCGGCTGCGGTTCGAGCTCAGGGCGACCTGGCTCGGCGGATCACGCGTCCTGCAGAAGATCCAGGAGGGAGACTACGACACGCTGCATTCGCGACCGAAGCTCACCGCCGCCGACGCCTTGAGAATCCTGCCGGCAACCCTCTTGTGGAAGAATCGCACCTAGCACCCCGCGATGTCCCGCGACACCAATTTCTATTACTCGTTCCTCGTCCTGCCGCCGGAAAAGCGTGCCGCCATCATTGCCGTCTGGGACTTCTGCCGTGCCGTGGACGACGCGGTAGACGATGCGGGGGAG
Organism: Acidobacteriota bacterium; assembly: GCA_013694635.1. Classification (GTDB taxonomy): domain Bacteria; phylum Acidobacteriota; class Vicinamibacteria; order Vicinamibacterales; family 2-12-FULL-66-21; genus JACDCA01. The sequence goes on from JACDCA010000518.1 coordinate 10,100, forward strand.
CGTGACGCGACGGTGGAGGTGGAGCGATGGCGTCGTGAGGTCGCCGTCTGGTTCGAGGGGGGTCTGCCGGAAAGTCCGCAGGCACGCGTGCTCGCGCCGCTCGTCCGGCGCTTCAACCTCCCGCGCGACGCGTTCGACGCGCTCGTCAACGGCGTGGCGATGGACGTCGGCTCCAGGCGTTACGAGACCTTCGACGATCTCTACCTGTATTGCACGCGCGTTGCCTCTGCGGTCGGCCTGATGTGCCTCGAGATCTTCGGCTACTCGGATCCGAAATCGAGGCAGTACGCCACCGACCTGGGGGTCGCGCTCCAGCTCACGAACATCCTCCGCGACGTTCCCGAGGATCTTGCTCGTGGACGCGTGTACATTCCGCAGGAGGACTTGCGCCGCTTCGGCTGCAGCGAAGAAGATTTGGCGCGTGAAGCGGCGAATGCGGGCCACGGCGTCCGGTCGGGCGCCGTGAAGTTGCTGTTGCAGCACCAGGCCGTCCGCGCGCGCGAGTACTACGCGCGCGCCGCGGCGGCGCTTCCCCCATCCGACGCGCGGCGCCTCGCGGCCGCGGAGATCATGGGCGCCATCTACTTCGCGATCCTGAAACGAATCGAGGCGGCCGACTATGACGTCTTCTCGAAAGTGATCCGGATCCCGCGCCCCCGCAGGGCACTCATCGCCCTGGGCACATGGGCGAGAGTCCTGGCCGGGGCCTGACCCCGAATCCGCTTAGTTTTTCAGTGTCTGTAAGTTACAGGAGTACGTCTGCCGAAAAATAGCGGGGGCGCCGTCGACGGGGTCGGGCCCCCTGTCGTGATCGGCGGCGGATTTGCGGGGCTGAGCGCAGGGGCGCTGCTGGCGGAGCGCGGCGTGCCGGTGATCGTCGTCGATGCGCGGCCGGTGCTCGGCGGGCGCGCGACGGCATTTCGCGATCGCGTCACCGGGGAAGTCGTCGACAACGGGCAGCACGTGATGTTCGGGTGTTACCGCGAGACGATGGCATTTCTGCAGCGGATCGGCGCGACCGCAAATGTGCGGGGTCAGGACGCGCTCGAGATTCCGTTCCTGGATGCGGCTGGCCGCCGAACCGTGCTGTCCTGCCCGCGCCTGCCGGCCCCGTGGCATCTGCTGGCGGGCGTGCTGCGGTGGGACGCCCTGCCTCTGCGTGACCGGCTTTCCGCGATCCGGCTTGCGCGTCCGTTGAGGAAAGCACGTGACAGCGCGGACGCGACCTCCACGGTGGCGGAGTGGCTTCGCGCTCACGGGCAGACCGAGCAGCTCATCGCCTGGTTATGGGAACCCCTTGCGGTGGCGGCACTGAATCAACCGATCAGCGAAGCAGCCGCTGGGCCCTTCATCCGGGTACTCGCCGACCTGTTCCGGCCGGATCGAAGCGCCTCGGCGCTCGTCCTGCCGACTACTCCTCTCGACCAGATGTATGCGGAGCCGGCGCGTTTCTTCATCGAATCCCGCGGAGGGAACGTTCGCACGAGCGCGCTTGCGCGCGTCATCACTGACGGCACGAGGGTTACTGGCGTCCAGCTCCGCGACGAATGGATTCCCACGGAGACGGTGATCTCGACTGTGCCCTGGCATCAGCTCGGCACACTGTTCGAGGATCTGCCCGCGCCACTGACCGGCATTGTCCGCAATGCGTCGCAGATGCAGTCGAAGCCCATCGTCACGGTCAACCTGTGGTACGACCGCATCGTCATGGAGGATGCCTTTATCGGACTCCACGGACGCGCGATGCAGTGGGTCTTCGACAAACGACGCGTTTTCGGCGAATCGGCATCGCATCTGTCGGTCGTATCCAGCGCAGCGTCCGAGCTCGTCACACTCGAAGCCGAGCAACTGATCGATCTGGCGGCCCGGGAGCTTGCAGAGAGCCTGCCCGGCGCTCAGGAGGCGACAGTCGTCCGCGCTACCGTGGTCCGCGAGAGACAGGCGACGTTCTCATTGAGCCCGGGACAACCACCTCGTCCCGGGACAGCGACACCATTAAAGGGTTTTTACCTCGCGGGAGACTGGACCGACACCGGTCTCCCCGGCACGATCGAGAGCGCGGTAATGAGCGGCCATACGGCCGCCGTACAATGCTGAAGGGTGAAGTTTGAAGGCTCGAGTAAGGGAATGAAATCGGTCATCGTTCACTATCAGGAGATCGCCCTCAAAGGGAACAACCGTCCATGGTTCGTGGCGCGGCTGGCGCGCAATCTGCGCACCGCGACGAAGGGGGTCGGCGTCCGCGAGGTGCGCGTTCTGATGGGACGGATTGAACTGGTGCTGGCCGAAGGGGCCGAGTGGAACCAGATCAGCAGTCGCCTCTCCGACGTCTTCGGCGTCGCCAACTTCGCCAGGGCCGGTCGTGCGCCCCTGGACGTCGACGCAATTGCGCGCGAGATCCTCAACGAACTCGGGGACCGTCAGACAGACACGTTCCGGGTCAGCGCGCGCCGGGCGAACAAGCGGTTCCCCCTCACCTCCCCCGAGATCGAACGTGAAGTCGGCGGCCGGATCAAAGAGGCGCGCGGCTGGCGCGTGGACCTGTCGCATCCCTCGCTCACGATTCACGTCGAAGCGCTGACCGGCGACGCGTTCTACTTCTTCGGCAAGGAGCCGGGAGCCGGCGGCCTGCCGGCAGGCACGAGCGGCCGCGTCGTGTGCCTCCTCTCCGGCGGGATCGATTCACCCGTCGCGGCGTGGCGCTTGATCCGCCGCGGCTGCCGGGCGATCTTCGTCCATTTCCACAGCTACCCGATTCTTTCGCGGGCGTCGCAGGAGAAGGTCCGCGAGCTGGTCGGCGTGCTCACGCGCTTCCAGTACGACTCGCGCCTGTTCCTGGTCCCCTTCGGCGAAATTCAGCAGCGTGTCGTCCTCTCGGTCGCCCCGCCCCTGCGGGTGGTGGTCTATCGCCGGCTGATGATGCGGATCGCCGAAGCCGTTGCATTGCGCGCGCGTGCGCAATCACTCGTTACCGGAGAGGTCGTCGGTCAGGTCGCATCGCAGACACTCGAGAACATGTCGGTGATCGATCGCGTGGTGACGATGCCGGTCCTGCGGCCGCTGGTCGGCATGGACAAGGATGAAATCACCGCGCAGGCACAGCGGCTGGGGACGTACCCGATCTCGATCATTCCGGACCAGGACTGCTGCACGCTGTTCACGCCCCGGCATCCCGCGACCAAGGCCCGGCTCGCGGACGTGGAGGCCGCCGAAGCCGCGCTGCCGATCGAAGAGCTCGTGACCCAGGCACTCACTGCCGCGGTTATCGAAAAAGCTCACTACCCGGTATAAGATTTCCCACGATCGGAAACAGGAGACAACGCGTGAAGATCAGCGCAGGCAAGCTTGCGGGTATGAAAGCGGTGGCGAATCAGCACGGCGTGATTGCCGCGGCCGCAATGGATCAGCGGGGCTCGTTGAAGAAGGCGCTGGCGAAGGAAAAGGGGGCGGACATCGGGGACGCCGACATGGAGGAGTTCAAGTCCCATGTCACCGAAGTCCTGACCCGGCACGCGAGCGCCATCCTCCTCGACCCTGAGTGGGGGCTCCCCGCCAGTAAACGCCGCGCGGAAGATGCAGGGCTGCTGCTGGCGTACGAGAAGACCGGGTACGACGCGAATACGCCGGGGCGCTTACCCGATCTCCTCGACGACTGGTCCGTGCGACGACTGAAGGAGGCGGGTGCCGACTGCATCAAGATCCTGCTCTACTACACGCCGACCGATTCAGAGAAGATCAACAACCACAAACAGGCGTGGGTCGAGCGGATCGGCGACGAGTGCCGCGCCAATGACATCCCCTTCTTCCTCGAGTTCATAGGCTACGAAGAAGGCCTCGACGAGAAGGGTCCCGAGTTCGCGCGAAGGAAG
>JACDCA010000548.1 GCA_013694635.1 Acidobacteriota bacterium
CGTATAACCCTCAACTCCATAGCCAGCAACGTTTACTGTGATCTTCGACCGGCCGCCGCGTCGATCCAGGCGAGCGCCGCGTCCAGAGAGCGGTCGCGCCCGGCGAGGAGGTCTTCGCGCAGAACCGGAACCTGCTCGTCGGGGATTACCCCGCGCCCCTCGAGCCGGGTCCCGTCGGCGGTGACGAAGTCTCCGTAAGCATGAATAAGGACATCGCCGTTCGGCAGCTTGTCGAACAGCGCCGGCAGCGCCTGCCCCATCGTCGTCTGTCCGAACACCCGCACGCGGCCGATCGCCTGCATGCCACCGGCAAAACATTCGGATGCGCTTCCACTCATCGAATCGACGAGGATCGCGACAGGTCCGCCGTACACCGTGACGGGGCGACCCGCAGCGTTCACTTCCCGTGGATTCACCACGAACCGGAGCTCGTTCGATCGTGTCTTCATGATGCCGAGCGGCCGGCGAGCACTCACGAAATGACCCGAGATCCCCATGATCATCGCCGCAAGGCCGCCAGGATTCCCGCGAAGGTCGACGACGATGCCGTCGGCGGAACGGAACCGATCGACCGCCGCTTGAAACGGTGCGTCGACGGCAGCCATCCAGACGTTGAAGCCGATGAGACCGGCTTTGCGGCCTGCGGGTGTCTTGCGCTCCGCATCGGTGACGCGGACAAACATCAGCGGCAGACTTCCGACGGTGACCGGCTGCCCCTGTTCCTGCTGCCGCGCGACGTCGCGACGAACCACCTGCCCTGAGCCGTTCTCGAACGTCAGCGCGATGGACGACCCTTCGCCACCGTGCAGGCGCGACTGCATCAGCCGCCACGCCTGCAGTCCGCGAAGGCGGTCGTGCGTCCCCGGCGGCAACGTTCGCAGCAGATCGTCGACCGCGGCGCCGGCGATCGCGGTCAGACGCCAGCCCGGCTTCACGCCTGCGGCGTCCGCGCCGCTGCCCTTCTCGACGGTGGTCACGAGAACATCGCGGCCCACCAGCCGCAGGTCGAACCCGGCATTGGCGGTCCCGGCAGCGGATCCCACCTGCGCGGCGTCCGCCACTCCGGAGTTCTGCTCCGCCGACGATGGAATGAGCGCAAAATGCGACTGCCCGAGCCGCGCGAGCATCGCGTTGATCACGCCGCGCAACTCTCCGGTCGTCTTCGCCGCTTGGGCACGCGGACGCAGCTCCGTGCGCAACGCGTTCCAGTCGACGCCGTTGAATGTCGTGTCGAAGTGTGTGTCCCGAATGATCGTCCATGCGGCGTCGAAGGTTTCGATACCCTTCGGGACGTCCGCATGGAGCGCTGCCGTGAAAGCAGCGACCGCCATGGCGGCGGCGACCGTCCGGACGGGTCTCACTTGATCAGAGCCTTTACCGCGGGCGGCGGCTCGAGCGCTGCCAGGTCCACGACGTCGTGCTCGATGGACGTGAACGTCATGACCTGTTCGACACCCATCATCTTCTGCTTGATCGTCGTGGGGAACATGGTGGCGCCGAACTTCTTGTAATCGCCCTGGATGGATACGACGTTGATCGCACCCATCGGCGTATTACGCGTGGCCTCGGACCCCGCCTTGAGACCAGATTCGATGTCGTAGTACTCGATGTCTTCGGTGGTCCCGCCCTTCCGCTTGAGGGCGATCTTGTAAACCGGGCGGCCTTCGAAGGTCGTCTTTTCGACGGTCTTGAGGTACTCGTAGCGGGCGTCCTCGTGAAGGTCGCTGTCGAAATGGGACGCGTGCTTCCGTTCTGCCAGCTCCTCGCCGGTCGACAGCATCGGCCCTGTCATCGGTGAGACCGACCAGCCGTGGGTGCCGTCAAATCCTTCCATCACTTCGCCGACGCCCGGGATCGTCAGGCGCATGACGGTCTTGTTCGGTCGCGCCGCAATCACCTCCAGCTTGGCGGAAATGCCATTTGCCGGGATGTCCATCGTGCCCTGCACGCGGTGGGACTTCTGAGCAGCGAGTGCCTCGCGGCCGCCAATGGTCTTGATGTGGCGGTCGATGATGCTCCGCGCGCTCGGGAGTGACGCCGCATCCGCGGCTTTCTCCGCGGTTTTCGGGGCCTGGGCCGCCGTCTGCGCGTAAGCAGACGTAGAGAACGAGACAAGACAAACGGCGGTCAGCGCACGGCAGAGCCGGCGAAACGAACCATGCATGCGGAATTACTCCTGGTGGGAGCCCCAAGGATCAGGGGCAGATCCCACAAGTGTGAGGCAACCAGCCCCCCATTGCAACTGTCAGGGCTTTCGGGCGAATACCGCCGGCGCTCCGAACATCCGGCCGTCGGCCGGCTGACGGCGGATCCAGTCCCGCAGGGCTCGAGTGCTCGAGCCGACCAGCGCATTCTGCTTCTGATCCAGGATGACCTCCAGGCCGGGTATCCGGGCGCGTGACTTCAGGCGATCGTAAAACCAGTCGTACGACAACGGCGTCAGCTCCAGGCGGTTCTCGTCGAGCGTGACCCTCACCACGGCGTGGACGGGGATCAGAAATGCCCCGCGATCCTGGCCGCGAACCGGCATGACGTCCAGATACCGTGAATCTCCAAGGATTGTCAGATAACCCGTCAGATCCCCCTTCTCGATGGGGTGAACGTAGTGGATCTTGTACGACTTCCACTCGTCGCGCTCGATGACCATGAACGACTTGTCATCCGTGTTCTGCCAATTGCCGACCAGCCCCGGCTCCCATGTGAGCGTGTCGTCATCGTAGGCCGGGTGCACCGTCAGAACGAGGCAGGCGGGGCCGAGGGCCAGCGCGAGGAGCGCGATCAGCAGCCGCGGTTTCACATCCTCAGAATAGCGGCAATCTTCACGACCGCCTCGAAGAGGTTACTGAGGCGGAGGTTCTCGTTCTCCTCATGCTGGTTATTGTCGAAATTCACCGTCGGAAGGAGGACCGCGGGAAACCCAAGCGCCTGGATGAACGGCGCAATCGGCACGGTGCCACCCAGGATACGCAGGTGGATGGGCTCACCCTCCATCGCCGCGCGCAGGGCGGCGGCCAGCGCACGGGCCTGCGGATCAGCCGGCGAGGTTCGGAAGGCGTTGGTGCCCCTCCCGACAGCGACCCGCGCAATCTTGGAATACTTCGCTCGCGTCGCGTCATCCGGCGCGCCGTCAACGAGGTGGTAGCCCTGTCGGCGAATGTGGGCCCGTAGTTTCTCAACCATTGCATCGCTCGGAGTCTCCCTGACCAGGCGGATGTCGATCGCCGCAGTTGCACTGTCCGGAATGATCGTTCGAGCACCTTCTCCGACGAACGCGCTCGAGAGGCCACGCACGTTCAGGGTCGGCGCCTGCAGCGCCACCTGCAATTCCGTGTACGCCGCCTCCGGTGATGCGATGCCGAATGTGCGCAGCATCGACGCCCTGTCGTCAGGCACAGCGTTCACCATCGCGCGCTCCTGCGGCGTGAGAGGGGCAATTCCGTCGTAGAAGCCTTCGATGAGCACACGCCCCTGCTCGTCCTTCATCGAAGCGAGCAGCAGCGCGAGGCGCTGCGCGGGGTTGGGAACCCAGTTGCCGTAGTTGCCGCTGTGAACGCCGGTCTTCGGGCCGAACACCGTAAGGTCGACTGTCGCGATCCCCCGTGCGCCGTACGCGATCGTCGGGCGTCCGCTCGAGTGCTCCGGCCCGTCGAGGATCACCATCAGATCCGCGTTCAGTTTTTCCCGGTAACGTCCGATTGCAGGGACGAGGCTCGGCGAGCCTGCTTCTTCTTCGCCGTCCAGAATCACGCGGACGTTCGACGTCGGCTGCAGCCCCGCGGCTTTGAGCGCATCGATGGCCGAGAGCATGGCCACGATGGGTGACTTGTCATCAGACGCGGACCGGGCGTAGATCCTGTCGCCGCGCGTCTCGGGCTTGAAAGGATCCGGCTGCTGCCACCGCTTCGCATCCACCGGCTGGCCGTCGTAGTGGAAGTACAGGAGCAGCGTCCGCTTGGCGTCAGGCACCTTCAGTTCGCCATACACGAGAGGATTTCCTGCCGTCTCGAGGAGCTCCGCGGTGAAGCCGCGCTTCTGCAGCATGCCGCGAAGGTGCTCGGCGTTGCGCCGGATATTCACACGGTCGGCCGCGACGTTGGGGATCGACAGCAGCTCCACCAGTTCGGTGACGATCGGTTGCTGATTCGCGGTGACCCACGAGCGCACCTTGGCGACCCATTCGGGGCGGGCTTGAGCAAACCCCAGCGCCTCGAGCAGCAGCAACGTTACAAGGATGCAACCGGACTGGTTTCTAAAACTCAATCAGAACACCCGCGGACGGAAGAATCGGTACCATCTGCTCGAAGATGCGGGACACCTGGTGCGTTGAGGCGTTCACCCTCGGAGGCACGAAACGGACATTGTCACGGTTGAAGAGGTTGATGACCTCGACAAACAGCGTCATCCGGCTGCGTGACCAGTTGAAGGTGCGGTTCGCGCGCAGGTCGATCCGCGAATATGAGGGCAATCGCAGTTCGTTCCGGCGGCTCGACAACGTGAGCACGTCGCCGTTCGCTTCGTAATAACCGGGCGCCGGGACGTTGCTGCCGATTCGCGCTTTCGCGCTGAAGCTGACCCTGTCGGACTTTCGAAAGAACCCGTAAACATTGAAGGTGTGCCGCTGATCGTTGTCGCCGTAGAAAGACTCGCCGCGTGAGCCGTCCGTGTACCGGTTACGTCCGTAGGCATAGGAAATCCAGCCTGACAGCCCGCCCGCACTCTTCCTGTGAAACAGCAGCTCGACGCCGCGCGCGAAACCTTCGAGGCTCTGCTCGAAGCGGGCCCCGCGATCCCCTCTCACCAGGCGATTGTTGACGATGCGGGTGTCGGCCAGCGGACGACGGAAGTAGCCCTGTTCCTCGCGGTGGTACACCGCAATCTGCCATCGCAGGTCCTCTCCGAGACGCTGCTCGACGGCGAGGTCGAACTGGTCGGCGCGCTGCGGCCGCGTGGACGATGAGGCAAGCGATCCGATCACCTGCTCGAACGCCGGGAACTGCTGATAACGGCCAGCCGCGCCACGCACGATGACCGATGCGGGGAGCGCCAGCTGGGCCTGCAGCCATGGCGAGATCGTACGATCCCCTGTCAGGCTCCAGCGATCGGCGCGGACGCCGGGCACAACCGTCATGAGCCCTGCCGAGAGACGCGCCTGCAGGTATCCGCCGCTCCTGGACGCATCGCCGGTGAAGTCGTTGATCAGGCGATATCGGCCCGATGACGAACGCTGGCGCATGCGATGCTCGGTAGTCCATTCGGACTGCGCGCCCGCTTCCAGATACACATGGCGGGCGGCCGCGATGCCGGTGTCCACGCGAACTGCCGTCTGGCGGTCGAACCCCTCGTCCACGCGCACGCCGTCGGAGGCCGTGTTGCTGAATGTGTTGTGTGCCGCGAGTGCCCGGACGGACACGAGCGTGCGGGGCTGTGCGAAGCTCCATCCGGTCATGAGCAGTGCGGAGGCATTGCGGCCGACGAACCGGTCCTCGTTTTCCGACTCGCTGCTGTGGTCGAGAGCACGCGAGCGGCCGGCCAGAAACGTCGTCGTGATGCGCTGGTGTGGCGAAAGATCGTAGGCTGCCTTGGCCTGCGCGTCAGTGAAGCCGAATTGAAACGTGCCGTCGTCGATCTGCTTCGTAATGAGATCGAGGTACGACTGTCGTGCCGACACGAGCCAGGAGCCTCGCTTCGCCCCCCCGAGCGGTCCTTCGGCGACAGCTGACGCGTTAGTGCCGCTGACCGCCAGTCGTGCGTGTGTCCGGTCCCGCGATCCTTCCCTCAGGCGGAAATCGATCTCGGCTCCCGTACGATTGCCGTACCGCTGCGGGTAGCCGCCGCTCAGGAGCGCGACGTCCTGAAGCACGTCGCTGTTGATCATCGCAACCGATCCCGATCCCGAGTAATCCTCGATGGCGCGAACGGTGTGCAGGATGTGCGGCGCGGCGAAGCCGTCCACCGTCATGTTCACGTGCGCGAACCCGCTGCCGCGGACGGTGAACTCGCTTCGCAGGTCGTCGGCGGCCGCCACCCCCGGCATGACCTGCACGGCGCGAA
>JACDCA010000588.1 GCA_013694635.1 Acidobacteriota bacterium
GCCGGGGCCCGTACACCGTGAAATACCGCAACGCAGTCGCCGGCAGGGCGTGATTCACGAAGTACAGGTAACCGAGCTGCTCGGCGGCCAGTTTCGTGACGCCGTACGGAGACACCGGCTGCGGGAGCGCATCCTCGCGCATCGGCAACGAAACATTGTCACCGTAGAGCGACGAGCTGGATGCGTACACGAACCGGTGAAGCGACCGGCCGAGACAGGCCTCGAGCAGTTTCTGGGTCGCGTCGACGTTGTTGTCGGTGTAAGTCCTGAAGTCGCGCCCCCAGCTCTTGCGAACGCCCGCTTGCGCGGCGAGGTGGAACACGTGAGTCGTGCCCTCGAGCAACCCGCCGAGATCGGCCTGCTGAAGGCTCGTTTCAACGAACTGGAAGCGCGGACGCCCGCGCAGGCCTTCCAGGTTGGCTTCCTTGATCGCGCGGGGATAGTAATCGGTGAAGGCATCCACGCCCGTGACGTCCCAGCCCTTCGCGAGCAGCGCTTCAGCCAGGTGCGACCCGATGAATCCGGCGACCCCTGTGACCAGCGCCTTCACGCGAACACCTCGCGGATGCGGCCGGGCAACCGGCAGGGGCGTCCCTCCGTGGTCACGGATGCGTGGACCGTGCGACCCTCGGCCGCGACGACACCGTCGGCACGCCGCAACACCGTGTAGTTGAACTGCATCCGCACCGGCGACAACATCACTCCTTCCGTCCTGACTTCAATCTCATCGTCGTAGCGCGCGGGGCGCTGGTACTCACAGTGCGCCTCGATGACCGGCAGGATCACGCCGGCTCCTTCCATCTCGCGGTAGCTCCATCCGAGCGACCGCAGCAGATCCGCCCGCGCGACCTCGAACCAGACGAGGTAATTGGCGTAGTAGACCACGCCCATCTTGTCCGTCTCAGCGTAACGCACCCGCAGGTGTGTGACCGAGCTCGGCACGGTCAGCGGGCCAGAATCCCAGACGCTGCCGCCCGCAGGGCGCGCGTCGCGGCAGCCGGATCGGCGCTGCCGAAGATCGCGTTGCCTGCCACCAGGATCGTCGCCCCCGCGGCCACCAGGCGCGCAGCGTTCGAGGCGTCGACCCCGCCGTCGACTTCGATGGGCGCAGGATTGCCTGCGGCGTCCAGAAGGGCTCGAACCGCCTGAATCTTAGACTCGCTTCTGGGGATGAAGGTCTGGCCGCTGAACCCGGGATTCACTGACATGACCAGCACATGGTCGAGATCCCCGGCGATTTCCTCCAGCGACGAAACCGGGGTCGACGGGTTGATCGCCACACCCGCCCTGGCGCCGAGCGACTTGATGTACTGGATCGACCGATGTAGATGAGGCAGAACCTCGACGTGCACGGACAGCATTGCCGCTCCGGCGCTGACGAACGCCTCGGCGTAGCGATCCGGGGCTTCGATCATCAGGTGAACGTCCAGCGGCACCGTTGCGACTTTCTTCAACGCGCGGACGACCGGCGGGCCCATTGTCAGATTCGGAACGAAGTGGCCGTCCATCACATCGACGTGGATCAGGTCAGCGCCCCCGGCTTCCGCGTCGGCGACCGCCTTCCCAAGTGCCGCGAAGTCCGCGGAGAGGATCGAAGGAGCGATGAGAACTTTCATCGTGACACTTCGAGGGAAATCGGCTCTCCCGGGGAAATCTGAAATCCCGCCTGCGGGCTCTGCCTCAGCACGATGCCCGCGGGCACACCTGGATACGGATGATCGCCCACCACTGCCACCCGAAAACCCCGCGCGCGCAGGAGGTCGGCGGAGCGATCGCCGTTGATGCCGATGAGATCCGGCATCACGAACGTCGTTCCAGTCTCACCGCGATTCACCAGCAGCGACATCTGCACGGCGCGTGTCTTCGGCTGAGGCGTCTGCGCGACCACGGCCGCGGCGTAGTCGGCGGAGCGGATCTCCGAAACGGCCATCAGCTCGAGACCCTCCTGCTGCAACCGTAACTGGGCGGTCCGTTCCGACTCTCCCGTGAGCGCGGGGATGATCATGGCGCGCGGTCCGGCGCTGATCCACACCTTGATGCTGCGCTCCCCCCGGGTCCGGACGCCCGGACGCGGATCCTGCAGCAGGACCTGGCCGGCCGGCACCTTCGGATCCACCCTGCGGCCTTCCTCGACACGGAGATTCAATCCGGCTTCCGCGAGAACCGTGCGTGCTTCGTTCACGGTCTTGCCGGCGACGTCCGGCACGCTCACCTCGCGCGTTTTCAGCGCGAAACGCATGGCGGCGGCGGCGAAAAGCACGTACGTCAGGAGCAGAGCGCCGCCCAGGAGCAGCAGCTTGCCTGCGCTCCAGACGCGGGTCTTGAAAGGCATGGACCCTGAAAGTTTAGCGCAAGTCCTTGGCTCTCACCAGCATGGCGGCAAAGAACGCTTCGAGCCTGTCGCGGTGCGGAAGCGTCCGAAACCGGCCGCCGGCGTCTATGAAGGGCTGAACCGCGCGGTGCGGAGCCGGTGACCGCTCGACCCGGAACCCCGCCTCGACCGCCAGAAAGCGCTCGACCACCTCGTCGTTCTCCTCCGGCTCGCTGGAGC
>JACDCA010000598.1 GCA_013694635.1 Acidobacteriota bacterium
CTACTGGGGCGCGAGCGCGCTGGTGATCGCGGCGGTCGAGCGAGCGAGAGCGCGCGGACTCGATGTCTGGGCCGATCAATATCCCTACAACACGACCGGAAGCGACGGCCAGATCGTACTGATACCCGAGTGGGCGCTGAACGATCCGGCCGGTGGCGGAACACCGAACTACGCTGCGGTCCTGGAGCGTCAACTCGCGGATCCCGGGAAAGCGGCAAAGATCCGCGGGGACATCGCGTTTGAAATCGTCCGCAGAGGCGAAGCGGCGAATATCCGTGTATTCGAGCACCCGGACGCGAGCTACATCGGCAAGACGATCGCGGAACTGGCGAAGTCGCGCGGGATGACCGCTGTCGACCTGGCGATTGAACTTCAAATGAAGGGATTCACCACGCGCCGCGGCGGCGCCCGCCTGCGCGGCTTCTCGTTGTCGGAGACGGATATGGAGGCGTTTGCCTCGCGACCCTGGGTTGCGACCTCGTCTGACGCCGGGGTCGCATTGCCGGCGGACGGCCCGGCGACACACCCGCGGTTTTACGGGACATTTCCGCGCAAGCTGAGACGCTACGCGATTGAGCGCGGGACGCAATCGGTCGAAGAGGCCGTGCGCTCGGCGACTTCCCTGCCGGCGCGGATCCTCAACCTGTGTGATCGCGGGTTGCTGCAGCCGGGCTATCGAGCGGATCTGACCATTCTCGATCTGGATCGCGTCGCCGACCGCGCCACCTTCACCGATCCGCACCAGTTCGCTGACGGCGTGCCGTATGTGCTGGTCAACGGCGTGTTCGTCGTCGACAAGGGAAAACCAACGCACAAACTGCCGGGCGAAGCGCTTTCGCGTCCGGCTGGAGAGTGCCGGGCCGACCGGTGAGTTGAACAAGAGGCCAGGAGATCAGGGGCCATTTCAGTTTTTCTGAAGTCATCTGCCTGCGAGCCGTTCAAAGTACGACTGTAGGACCTTGGGGTCGCGCGTCACCCCAAGAGCCGCGACGAGCAGCATCCGGGCCTTGAGACCGTCGAGGTCCTCGCCGGAAATCACTCCCGCAGCATTCGCTTCGGTGCTCAACTCGACGCGGCCACCGCGAGTGCGCGTGGTGAAGACGACGATCACGCCTTTCTCACGAACTTTGCCGACGGCCTGCATGATGACGGGGGCCATGTTCCCGCGGCCGAACACCTCGAGCACGATCGCCTGGGCGAACTCGGCAGCCGCGAGGATCAACCGTCCATCGCTGCCGGCCGTGAGCGTCAGCAGTTCCACGCGCGGCTCGACCGCTTGCGGGCGCAGCGTGAGCCGGCGGAGCGGCTTGCGGCCGATCACGACGTGGGACCCGTCGATATGACCGACCGGTCCCCCGCCGTCCGGAGACTTGAACGCGTCGAGCGAGACTGCGTGCGTCTTGCGAACGTCGCGCGCCGCATGGATCTCTCCGTTCAATGTCACGAGCACGCCGGCCCCGCGTGCTTGCGGTGACGCCGCGACGCGCACGGCGTTGAGCAGATTCCGCGGACCGTCCGAGTCCGGTTCGCTTGGCGGCCTCTGCGCCGCTGCAAACACCACCGGGCGGTCGGACTCGATCAGAAGATCGAGCAGAAACGATGTCTCCTCCAGCGAATCGGTTCCATGGGTAATGACGATGCCGGCAGGGGCGTCCGGCGACGCGAACAGCTCGTTGATCCTGCGCGCCAGCCGATGCTGTAACTCCGGCGTCATCGACGAGCTTCCGATGCGGCTGAAATCCTCGGTGCTGATTCGCGCGACCTTGGACAGTTCCGGAATTCGCGCCACGAGATCCGCGGCGCTGAGGTCACCGCTGCCGGTCCCGGCGATCGTGCCCCCCGTCGCCACGACGCGAATTGAAGGAAGCTGGGCCGCCGCCGGACTCGCGAATGACAACACCGCCAGGATGACGCTACTCGTAAAGGAGCGTCGCGTAGTCCAGCCCTTTAGGGCTGCCCAGCGTCGTAATGACACCTGTCGGACATTCATACGGTCAGAGCTCCTCGCGTGCGACTGGTGAGGCTGCCTGCAGGTCGCGTGCAACGCGTTCCATGTCGCGCATGGCGCGCAGAAGGTTCTGCCCGGCCACCTTGCTGAGATCCTCGTCGCTGTATCCGCGACGCATCAGCTCCGCAAACAGGTGCGGGAACGCCGAAGGGTTTTCCAACCCCTCGACCATCGAAGGATTACCGTTGTCGAAGAAATCGGACCCGATGCCGACGTGGTCGATACCCATCACGTCGCGAAGGTGATCCACGTGGTCCGCGACGTCGCTGACGGTGCCTCTCGGCATCGGATCGTCCGCCGGACCCTCCGAGGTCTTGCGCTTGACAAGCCACGACATGGCCGCCTCCGGCACGTACTGCGCGATGAAATTGACCATGACGACGCCGCCGTTCGCAGCGGTCATGCGGAGCACATCGTCAGGAACATTTCGCGGATGAGAGCTGACCGCCAGGGCGTTGGAATGGGAAAAGATGATCGGGGCGCTCGTGGTTCCGAGCGCATCTCTCATCGTGTCCGCGCTCACATGGGAGAGGTCCACGAACATCCCCAGGCGGTTCATCTCGCGCACGACGTCCTTGCCGAAATCGGTAAGGCCATGATGAGCGGCCTCGTCGGTCGCCGAATCCGCCCAGTCGATCGTGCAC
>JACDCA010000602.1 GCA_013694635.1 Acidobacteriota bacterium
GAGAAGCACCCTGCCGCCGCACGTCGTGATGCCGAAAGCCAAGGCAGCGGCGGCGAAGGCGCTGGAGCTCGATCCGGACCTCGCCGAGGCGCACGTCTCGATGGGCGGCGTGCTCATGTTCTACGACTTCGACTGGCCGGCAGCGGAGAGAGCGCTCACACTCGCAATCGAGCTGAGCCCGAACCTCGCCGAAGCGCACGACTACTACGCGATGTACCTCGCGGCAGTCGGCCGCCATGCCGAGGCGGCGGACGAAAGCCGGCGTGCCCGCGAGCTCGACCCCTTGTCGGTGTTGATCCTCGCGGACGCGGGGTGGGTGCACTATCTGGCGAAGAACTACGATCAGATGGTCGAGATGAACCGGCGGGCGCTCGAGATGGATCCGAATTTCTGGCTCGCCCTGGTCGGCCTGGGCCTGGGATACGAGAGACAAGGTAAGTTCCCCGAGGCGATCGCGACTCTCGAGAAAGCGAGAGCGGCCGATCCCAACCCCGCAATCCTCGAGATGCTCGCCGGCGCGTACGCCGCATCTGGCAGGAAGGACAAAGCGAGAAAACTGCTCGCCGAGTTGACCGCGCGAGCGGCCACCCAATATGTCTGTCCGTTCGAAGTCGCAACCGTTCATGCGACACTCGGCGACAAGAAGTCGACGCTCGAGTGGCTCGAGAAAGGGTACGACGAGCGTGCGGACTGCATGCCTTGGATATCGTCGGATCCGAAGCTCGACGATTTGAGAGGCTACCCGGGTTTCGACGACTTGATGCGGCGCATGGCATTCCCGCGCTGAGGCCCGGGGGTAGTCGAGAGGTTACTTCACGTTGTCCATCGTGACGCTGCCAATGAATACGGGCTTGCCTTCATAGACGGTGATCGTGAACTTTCCTGCCACCGCGCGCCAGGTGCCGAGCTGGTTGACCACGATCTTCGCCGGACGCCCCTGGGCCAGTACGAGTTTGTGAGCGTCGGATGCTCTGAACACGAGGCGCTCGACCGGGAAATCCCCTTTGAGGGTCGTGCTCTCCGGCAACAGCGTCACCGTGAGTGGATTCTCATTCGTTTCGATGAGAAGGTGCAGCCGGTCCCCTCTCTTGTCCTCCGGAGCGATCTCGACACGGATCTTGATGAGTCCTGAGTCATAGGCCGTCTGCAGGGTCATGGACTCGGGCGCCGCCGGTGTCTCGAGATCAGGCTTGGCCGCGGCCACCGCCGGTGTCGTTGAAATCGGTTTCGTTCCCGAGTCCACCAGGCGCGAGTCGACTGTCCAGAGCAACTTCCCGGACGGATCCGTGAAGGTCATCGTGTGCTTGACAACTCCAAACGGGACCGTGGGGTTCAGCCAGATATCTCCCTTCTCCAGTTGCGCGTCTCCCTTCTTTCCTCGTGTGTAGCTGTAGCGGTCGCACGGCTTGCCCTCGATCGTTTCCACACCCTTGAAGGTAGCGGTGGCAGCGTAGGTGGCCATGGTCTTCAAGGCCGCCACTGTATCGGCCGGCAACTCGGTGTACGCGTCGTCGGCTCCCGTCCTGACGCTGGCGGCGACCACCGCTTTCAGGTGATCGATCAAGTCGCGGTCTGCGTTAAACCCTTTTGCGAGCTCGTAGCGCATGATCGAGGGAGGCGAGACGTTTTCGCCGAACTCGGATCGCTGCTCGATGACGACTCTGCCATCGACGTCCGCCAGGCGGGTAGTGGTCGTCGTATAGGGACCGGTCATCGTGCTCGTCACCCGGATCGTCGCCCAGCTTCCAGGTTTCGTCGCCGCGAAGTACGCCTTGTTCCAGCCGGCTGCAATCAGCATCGGTGTGAGCAGCAGAACCAAAGTGAGGATGAGCAATCGGCGCACGAAACCTCCAGTTCAGGACCCGCCGGCGAGGGCGGCAGGTGAAGCATACGGGATTTAGGGCCGTCGGGTATGGGACAACAATTTCCCAGGTGGGAGCGTCTAACCCGCAATGGAAACCTTTTTCCGGGACCTCAAGCAGTCGCTCCGCATGTTCGCGCAGAGCCCGGCATTCACGCTCGCCGCCATCGCCGCGCTCACGCTGGGGATCGGGGCGAACACCGCGATCTTCTCGGTCGTCAACGCGGTTCTTCTCAAACCGGTCGCCGTGCCGGATCCCGATCGCGTCGTCGTCTTCATGAACGTGTCGCCGCGAGGCCGCGGCGCGGCAGGGTCCCCCGCGAAGTTCATGCACTACCGGCAGCAGGACCAGGTCGTGCAGGACGTCGCGGCGTTCACCACGGGCGTGATGAATTTCACGGGGTTGGGGTTTCCCGAGCAGCTCCGATCCGGACGAGTGTCGGCGGACTTCTTCAAGCTGACCGCTCCGCCGGTGATCCAGGGACGAACGTTTCTTGCGGACGAAGACACGCCGAACGGCCCGCGCGTGACCGTCATCTCGAAACGCCTGTGGGAGACGCGGTTCAACAGCGATCCCAATCTGGCCGGCAAGAGCATTTCGCTCGGCGGCGAGCCTTACACGATCGTCGGCGTTCTCGGCGATTTCGATTTCCGCGAGTTCGGCCCTACACCGCAGGTCTGGACGCTCTTTCAGTTCGACCCCAACACGACCGACCAGGGACACTACTTCCAGGTCATCGGCCGCCTCAAGCCGGGCGTGACGCTGCAGCAGGCAGAGGCGAGGCTGAACGCGTCGGCGACGGACTTCCGCCAGAAGTTTCCCAACGGCTTCGGTCCGCAGAACACGTTTGGCGTTCGCACGATCCGGGAAGTCATTGTCGGCGACGACACGAAGCAATCGTTGCTGATCTACGGCGGTGCCGTGAGCTTCGTGCTGTTGATCGCGTGCGCGAATGTCGCCAACCTGCTGCTTGTCCGCGCGACAGGACGCCGGCGTGAGATCGCGATCCGGGCGGCCATCGGGGGTTCACGCGGGCGCATCATTCGCCAGCTCCTCACCGAAAGCATCGTCCTTTCGGTCGCCGGCGGAGTGCTCGGTCTGTTCGTGGGCTGGGCCGGCATCCGAGCGCTTCTCTCGGTCAACACGGCAGGTCTGCCGCGTGTCGGCGAGAACGGCGCCGACGTCGGTCTCGACCTGATGGTCGTCGCATTCACCATGGCGGTCTCGCTCGCCACCGGCGTGATCTTCGGCTTGATCCCCGCGCTTCAGAGCTCCAGGACGGACCTGACGACGACACTCAAAGAGAGTGCGGGGAGGTCGGGGACTGGCTTCAGACAGAACAAGGTCCGTTCGGCGCTCGTCGTCGTCGAAGTCGCGCTGGCGCTCGTGCTGCTGATCGGTTCGGCGCTCCTGATCCGCACGGCGGTCGCGCTTGGAAGCGTCGACCCCGGGTTCGATACACACAACGTCCTGACGCTGAAGATGTCAATGAAAGGGGCGCAGTACGAGAAGGCAGAGGCCGTGGAGCAGGTCGTCCGCAACGGCGTCGAGAAGCTCCGCGCGATCCCTGGGGTCGAAAACGCGAGCGCGACTTGCTGCGTGCCGCTCGAGGGGGGATACGTACTTCCGTTCCGGATCGTCGGACGTCCGCTCGGCGCCGATGCGCAGGGCCCGTTTCACGGCGGCGGCGGGTGGATGACGGTGTCGCCCGGGTACTTCGAGGTGTTCAAGATCCCGGTGAAGAAAGGGCGAACGTTCAACCAGCGCGACACCAGCACGTCCACGCCGGTCGTGCTGATCAACGAGGCGATGGCGCGTCAGTACTGGCCCAAGGCGGATCCGCTCTCGGACCGTCTGGTGATCGGCAAGGGTGTCATGCGCGAGTTCGCGACCGAAGGGGAGCGTCAGGTCATCGGCATCATCGCGGACATCAAGAGCAACGGTCTCGACACCGAGCCACAGCCGCAGATGTGGATTCCGCAGGCCCAGGTTCCGGACGCCGCCAACGCGTTGAACGTGGGGCTCTCGCCGATCTCGTGGATCGTCCGCACGCAGCTGGCGCCGCAGTCGTTGAGCAACACGATCCAGGAGCAGCTGCAGCAGGCGACGGGGTTGCCGGTGTCCGACGTCCGTTCGATGGACGAGATTGCCGCGCGCTCCGTGTCGCGCCAGAAGTTCAACATGTGGGTGATGACGGTGTTCGGCGGCTGTGCGCTGCTGCTGGCGGCGATCGGGATCTACGGTCTGATGGCGTACTCCGTGGAGCAGCGGACGCAGGAGATCGGCATCCGGCTGGCGCTTGGTGCGCAGGCGTCGCAGGTCAGGAAGATGGTGGTGTCGCAGGGCATGATTCTCGCGCTCGCCGGCGTCGCGATCGGTCTCGCCGCCGCGTTCGGCCTTGCGCGCCTGATCACCGCGTTCCTCTACGGTGTGACCGCGAAGGATCCGATCGTCTTCGCAGGCGTGCCGCTTCTGCTCTCCGCGGTCGCGTTCCTGGCTGTGTACCTGCCAGCCCGCCGCGCGAGCAAAGTCGATCCGCTGATCGCGTTGCGGTACGAGTAAAACGGGGACATTCAACCTTTCCGTAAGAGTTATCACGCCCCTCGCGGGGTCAGACCTTGCTCTGACCCGCCGAACTATCATCTTCAACGATGCTGAAATGCGCGAGCCCAAGTCGAGGCCTGAAACCCGTACTGCTGCGCGCGTTGATGTACGGTGCCCTTCTTTGGGCGATTCTAAACTGCTTCTATGTGTACGGTGTCCTGCGCGGAGCCCGTGCACACCGGGTGGAGACAGCTGTTCTGGTGCTTGTCGGATTGCTGTTGCCGCAACTCCTGGGCAACGCAGCTAATCCTCCGCGGGAGATGCACGATATGTCACGACGAAGCAGGCGCCTGCTGCTTGGTTTGTCGGTGATGATTCTGGCCGCCACATATGTGCCGTTGCTAACGATCCCTCTCCTTAGCGACGATTACGTCTTCCTTGATCGATACAACAATGGCGCACTGACGTCCGAAAGGTGGCAGTTCTTCCGACCCATATTCGAACTGGCATTTTGGATTGCGGCAACTCTAGGTCGGGGCTCTGAGATTGTCTTTCACCTGCTGAATCTCGCGCTTCATCTGGGTTCCGCGTGGTTGGTATATCTCCTTACACGACGCTATTTCCACTCAGAGACGGCAGCAGCAATTGCGTTCACCGTTTTCGTACTCAACCCAACCCAGCTGGAAGCGGTGCTTTGGGTCTCCGGCCTTCAAGAGTTGCTGTGGACCTTCTTCGTCCTGGCTGCGCTGTACGCTTACACTAAGGAGCAGGCTCTATCACCCCCACGGATCGCTATGACAGCCACACTAGTGGG
>JACDCA010000215.1 GCA_013694635.1 Acidobacteriota bacterium
GTCCAGGGGGATCTCTTCAACACGCACGAGCAGCGGGGTCCCGAGGAGATCGTCAGCTGTTACAGGGTCAGTACCGGCGCGCCGGTATGGAGACATCGCGACGCGGCGAGATTCTGGGAGTCCAACGGTGGCACTGGCCCCCGCGCGACGCCTGCCCTGAGCGACGGTCGCGTCTACACGCTTGGTGGAACCGGAATCCTGAACGCGCTCGACAGCCGCACCGGCGCCAAGGTCTGGTCGCGGAATGCGGCAACCGATGCCGGCATCAAGCTCCCCATCTGGGGCATCACGTCGTCACCGCTGATCGTCGACGATTTGGTTATCGTCGCCGCCTCCGGCGCGCTCGTCGCCTACGACCGGGCGAAAGGCGATCAACGCTGGGTAGTCAAATCTACCGGCGGCAGCTATAGCTCGCCACATCTGGTGACGATCGGCGGAGCGCCACAGATCCTCCTGATGGCTGGTAAAGGCACCACCAGTGTCGCGCCGGCCGATGGCAAGGTCCTCTGGACGAACGAATGGGAGGGGACGCCCATGGTGCAGCCCGCAACGACCGCCGACGGGGATGTCCTCATCACCACGGCAGACGCCATGGGCGGGTTGGGCATCCGCCGCCTTGCCGTCGCTCCGGGACCCTCGGGATGGAAGGTCGAAGAGCGCTGGACGTCGCGCGGACTGAAGCCGTACTTCAACCACTTCGTGGTGCACAAGGGACACGCCTACGGCTTTGACGGCAGCATTCTGTCGTCGATCGATCTCGCGAACGGCGAGCGCAAGTGGAAGGGGGGCCGTTACGGCTCCGGCCAGATGCTGCTGTTGCCTGAGCAGGACCTGCTGCTGGTGGTCTCAGAGGAAGGCGACCTGGCGCTCGTGTCGGCGACCCCTGACAAGTACACGGAATTCGCGCGGACCAAGGCGATCGAGGGGAAGACCTGGAACCATCCGGTGATGATCGGCGACGTGCTCCTGGTCCGTAACGGCGAGGAGATGGCCGCGTTCCGATTGGCAGTCTCGAGCCGCTGACGGAGGTCCCCCCGGGCGAAGTGACTTTGTGCCGCCTCCACGGTTGAATTGGGCTACCCGAGCCGGCGGCCGCTGCTGAGTCTGCACGGTTGGTTCTGAGTTTGCTGTAGGTTCTCCGTCACCTAAGGAGGACGAACAGTAATGCAGAACGACAAAGCGATTTCCGTACTCAACAACCTCATCGAGACATGCAAAGACGGCGAGCTCGGCTTCAAGACGGCCGCCGAAGGGCTGACGAGCGCAGCTACCAAGGCGAAGTTTCTCGAGTATTCGCGGCAGCGCGGTGAGATGGCGCGAGAGCTCCAGAGCGAAGTGCGCCGGCTCGGCGGCGATCCGGAAAAGGCCGGCAGTATCAGTGGATCGATGCACCGCGGCTGGCTCGACATCAAGTCGGTCATCACCGGTAAAGACGATCATGCCATCGTGGCTGAAGCCGAGCGCGGCGAAGACGTCGCCAAGTCGGCTTATGAAAGCGCACTGACAGAGGCGCTTCCAGGCACCGCGGAGACCGTCGTCCGGGCCCAGGCCCTGAAGGTGAGGCAGGCGCACGACGACGTAAGGGATCTTCGGGACCGCGAGAAAGTAGCCCGCTAGGTCAGCAGCCCGTCAAGCGCATCGAGCGCTTGACGGGCATCTCCGTCAGTCCATCGAGCCAACCTGCCGAGCATCTGTGTCACACGCAACCCTCTGCCAGCGGGACAACACATACACGCCGCGGGCGGGCGTCGTGGCGAAACCTTCGGCGACCAGCGCGCGATTGCCGAGACCAGCCTCGACGCGCGACAGTCCTGTGACGCGTGCCAGTTCGCCCGGCACGGTCATTCCTGCCGCCGACAAGAAGCAGCGGGCGATCTCGCGAAGCGCCACGTCGCGCGACATGCGCCGCCGCAGCTCGGTCGGAAACCGGCCGACGGCGAGCGACCAGATGTAGGTGAACTTGGGCTGGTAATACACCTCACTCGGCACGACCAGCATCGCCGCCTGCAGTTCGTCGAGAGCGCGGATGAACTTCTTTCGATCCTTCACACCGGAATCGTCGCGCAGATCAGACGTCGCGATTTCCCACTCGCGGCGCAGCACGCGCAAGAGGGCCTGCGCCGGACGGCTCAGACGCGCCGGCTCCGCGGCGCGCCGCATGCCCCACACGGCGTGAAAATGGGGAATCATGCGAGGCGCCAGGAACATCGTCCGCACTCTCGCCAGCTTGCCGTAAAACACTTTGCCGCGCCGAACGAGATCGTCCTTGAGCATCCACGTGTGCGATGCCTCGGGATCCTTCTGCACGTTGCGCGGCATGACGGCGTCGCGGCGGCCGCATACCGCCACGTAGAGCGACGGTCCGGGACGCCGGGAGTCTGTCAGGCACGCCGCAAAGCCGACACGCTCGACGAACCGCTCGGCGTCGAACGCGGTTTCGACCTGACGCGTGCCCTCGCGTTGCCAGCACCCGTCTCGATATTCGTCGGCCTCAGCGGAGAGGCACGTCCTTGCGATCATCCGCCTTCTTCTTCTTGCCCTCGAACACGAGGGAGGTGTCCTTGACCGTGAAGTCGGCCGGCCGCTGCCCCGCGCCCGGAGTATCGAGGCTGGCTCGCACCGTGTCGCCGGACACCTCGATGATCCCCAGTTGCGTTTTGCCGGCGTCTGAACCTTCCGTGATGATGAGATCGATCGTCATCGGCTTCTTCGACGCATCGACTTTGGTCGTGCCGCGCTCGTTGACTTCTCCGCCAAGCGTCTGATGATACTTGTCACCCGTAAACGTCAGCGTCATTTCCGGCGGCTCCTTCCGGAGCGGGCTGGCCGTTGATCGAGGTGATTACCCATGTTCCCTGCAGGGCAGCGGTGGTCGTCGTGTC
>JACDCA010000658.1 GCA_013694635.1 Acidobacteriota bacterium
GCGATCCGAACAGGACGCCCAGCACTGCGGCCGCGGCGAGCGTCGCGGAGACATGCCCGCGGGCGTAGTAGATCGGCGCGGAACCGAGCGCGGTAATCCCGATCATCGCTGCCGTCGTCGCCGCGGCGGCACGGATGGGCACGCCGCACCAGGCGATCAGCGCCGGCACCTGCAGGATCCCGCCGCCGATCCCGAGCAGGCCCGACACCACGCCGCCGATCAGTGAAACGCCCAGCGCAGCCGGAAGCCGCCGCACCTTGTAGACGACTTCGCGGCCGCTCTCCTCCTCGTAAAACCGCCCCCCCAACGATCCGGGATCGATCGACGAGTCCAGGATCACGTTGCGCTTGTCGATGCGCGTGAGCATCACGACCGCGATGACCGCGGTCACGCTGGCGAAGATGATGTAGAGCGTAGCCGTCGCTATCCGCGGAAGCACCAGTGCGCCGAGAAGGCCGCCGCCGACCGCGACGATCTGCAGCAGCATGCCGAGTCTGAGGTTGATGACGCGGCGCGCGGCGCTGCTCGTGGCGACCGCGTTGGACGTCGCGATCACCGTCATCAGGCTGATCCCGGAGGCGGTCTTCAACGGCAGGCCGAGGCCGAGGTTCAACAGTGGGATGAGAAAGACGCCGCCGCCGATCCCGAGCAGCGCGCCGAGCGAGCCCGCGACTGCGCCCGCCACCATACTCACGACGATCGTGAGCGGTTCGTGGGCGGCGTCGATCGGTGGCATTGAATGTTAGAATGCGGCGAGTTTTCCGACGCGAGGATTCTAGCCGATGTTCCAGCGGTTCTTCGATGACGGTCTCGCGCACGCGTCATACCTGATCGCGTGTCCGCGGGTGCGCGAAGCGGTGATTATCGACCCGCGGCGCGACGTCGACGTGTACGTCGAAGCCGCACGCGCGATGAATCTCAAGATCGTGTACTCGTTCGAAACGCACATCCACGCGGATTTCGTGTGCGGCTCGCGCGAGCTCCTCGCAGTGGGCGCGCGTGCCCTCGCGGGGCCTGGATCCAACCTCCGCTACCCCCATCACGAAGTGCAGGATGGCGAACGGGTACGCGTCGGCGACCTCTCGATCCAGTTCATACACACGCCGGGGCATACGCCGGAGCATATTTCCGTCCTGACGAGTCAGCCCGACCAGCCGGTCCGCATCTTCAGCGGCGATACGCTCTTTGTCGGGGCGGTGGGACGACCAGACCTCCTTGGGGAGGAGCAGGCCCGCAAGCTCGCGGGGCAGCTTTACGATTCGCTCTTTACGAAGCTGCTGACGCTCGACAACCGCATCGAGGTGCACCCCGGACATGGCGCGGGATCCCTCTGCGGCGCGGGGATCGGTAATGAGCCGCACACGACGATCGGCCAGGAGCGGCGCTTCAACAAAATGCTGCAGTACGCGCACAAGGATGCATTCGTCGCCGCCGTCCTGGCGGATCTTCCGGACACGCCGCCGTACTTCCCCCGGATGAAGAAGATCAA
The DNA here is from genome assembly GCA_013694635.1 of Acidobacteriota bacterium. Classification (GTDB taxonomy): domain Bacteria; phylum Acidobacteriota; class Vicinamibacteria; order Vicinamibacterales; family 2-12-FULL-66-21; genus JACDCA01. The sequence continues at coordinate 1,490 of JACDCA010000658.1, forward strand.
TCAGGAAGGGCCACCGCTGCTCGGTCTCGTGAATGGCTATCGCGGTCCCGCGGCGATCGGTCCGGCCGCGGCGGCATCGGCCGTGCGATCGGGGGCGCTCATCGTCGACCTGCGAGGCGCGTCCGCCTTTGCGGAACGCCATCCCCTCGGCGCTCTGAACCTCGGGTACGGGACGAAGGTCGGATACTGGGCCGGGTGGGTGTTGCCAGCTGATGCACGCGTCGTGCTGCTGGCCGCCGACGAACGGCAAGCCGCTGACGCGGCGAGGCAGTTGCTCCGCGTCGGTGTCTCACGCATCGATGGCTACATCAGCGGCGGCATGGACGCGTGGGCAGCGGCCGGGCTGGCAATCGGGAATTACTCGACGATGACGGCCGCGGAACTGCACGCCGCGATGTCTCGCAGCGAGTCGCCACTCGTCGTCGACGTGCGTACCGCACGCGAGTGGAACGCGGGACGCATCGAAGGGGCTCTGCACATCCCGCTCGGCGAACTTGCACAGCGTGCGTCCGAGATTCCGCGCGATCGTCCAGTAGCGACGTTGTGCGAGGCCGGCTACCGTTCTGCCCTGGCCGCCAGCCTGCTCGCCCGCGCCGGCGTCGACCGTCTGTCAACTGTCAATGGCGGACTGGCCGCGTGGCGTCAACTCACGGAGAACCAAGGGGAGATACCAACCATCGGCCAACCACGGTAGCATTAGAACTCCGCATTCAGCGTTGCAGCGTTCAGAGTTCAGCATTTCTCAAGTGCCTCTGCCTCCCGGGACCCGTCTCGCACAATATGAAGTGACCTCACCGCTCGGATCCGGCGGCATGGGAGACGTCTACCGGGCGCGCGACGTTCGGCTCCAGCGCGACGTGGCCCTGAAAGTCATGTCGGATCACATCGCCGCCGATCCAGCTATGCGCCAGCGCTTCGAGACCGAGGCTCGAGCCGTGGCCGCGTTGTCCCACCCGAGCATTCTGTCGATTCACGAGCTCGGATTTGCGGACGGCATTCCATTTGCCGTCATGGAGCTGCTGGAAGGAGAAACACTGCGGCACCGGATCGTACGGACCGCATTGCCGTGGCGTGACGCCGTTGAGATCTCCGCGTCGATCGCGGAAGGGCTCGCGGCAGCGCATGCGAAAGGCATCATCCACCGCGATCTGAAACCGGAGAACGTGTTTTTGACCGCTGACGGCGGAGTAAAGATTCTCGATTTCGGTCTCGCTGTGCACCGCCTCGAGGAAACTGGCGCCATCGACCTCACGGCCGCCCACACGGCAGCCGGAGTCGTCCTCGGAACCCTCGGCTACATGTCCCCCGAGCAGATAACGGGTGAGCGCGTGGACGGACGCAGCGATGTATTCGCGGCCGGCTGCCTGATCTACGAGATGCTGACCGCGCGCCGGCTTTTCAACGGCGCGACGCCCCAGGAAGTGGTCGGCGCGCTGCTCAGCGATACCGCCCCCGATCTGCGCGGCATCGATCCTGCCGCCCCACCGGAGCTCCAGCGGATCGTCGCGCGATGCGTGCACCGGCGGCCGGACCATCGTTTTACGGCAGCTGCCGACCTCGCGCTGGCGCTGCGCTCACTCCTCACCGGTTCGGCGGTGAGGCAGACGGGAGCGCGATCGAAGCCGCGCGGGAAGTCGCTGGCGGTTCTGCCTTTCGTCAACAGCAGCGGTGACCCGCAGATCGATTATCTGACCGACGGCATCACCGAGAGCATCATCAACAGTCTCTCCCAGTTGCCCTCGCTGCGGGTCGTGCCGCGGAGCCTCGTCTTTCGTTATAAAGGCCTGCAGGTGGATCCCTCGACGGCGGGACTCGCGCTGAACGCCCGCACGATTCTCACCGGTCGCGTTGTCCAGCAGGGAGACGTCCTCGACATCCAGGCGGAGTTGGTGGACACGGCGAACGAGGCGCAGCTCTGGGGCGAGCATTTCCGCCGCAAGACGGCCGATGTATTGACGGTACAGGAAGAGATCTCGTGGCAGATCTCGGAGGCGCTCCGTCTCAAGCTCTCGGGAGAACAACGCAAGAAGCTGCGAAAGCGCCCGACCGTTGACCCGGAGGCGTATCAGGAGTATCTGCGCGGGCGCCACCACTGGCACAGCTGGAGCCCGGAGAGCTTCCAGCGCGCCGTCGAGCACTTCGGCCGCGCGCTCGAATACGACCCGGGCTACGCCCTTGCGTATGCTGGCCTCGGGACCGTGTTCGGCGCGATGGGTTACTACGGAC
>JACDCA010000683.1 GCA_013694635.1 Acidobacteriota bacterium
GCCAGTAACGGTCCGGTGGCCTCCGCCAACTGAGACTCGAAAACAGCGGCGGTGAGGCGGCGCGCGTTGTCGCTGGTGTGCGATCCGGCGTCGTAATCGAGCGCCAGATCCAGGAGTGGCCCTCCCCCTGCGCTGGCATATCCCGCGGTCCACGACGGACGCGCTGCCGCGAGGAGGATGTTGCTCCGGATGTCCGGCTCGAAGTTGATGCCGATGTCGTATTCGCGCCGCCGCCAGGCGGCCGCGCGCCGCATCATTGCGGCGAGATCCAACCCGGTGCCATCGCGAGCGAGCCACCGTGCGTCCAGCGTCTCGATGTGGTCCACCGACGGGATTGCGCGTGCGAGCGCCTCGTTCCAACTGCCGACCACGAGGTCGATCGTAGCCGCCGGCGCGAACCTGCGGACCGCCGCAATGCCCGCGAGCGCCATCAGCAGGTCACCGATCCGCTCGAGGCGCAGCAGCAGAATTCGTTTCGGCGCCGGCCGGTGGCGCCGCCCGTGGAACGGACGTGCGAGGATCGATCCGGCCGCGAGCAGGGCGTCCGCAGTTCTGACGAGCGTCCGCTCTCGCGGGTCGTAAATCTGGAGGGCTTTCAATGTCAGTCGTCAGTCGCGGGTCGTGAGTCGGTCGACAGTCCTGATGACGACTATCGACTCCCGACTGACGACTGTCGACTATTTTATCGTCACCCTGTCGACCATGACCCCGAGCACCCGCCCGTCGCCGCTGCCGAGCACTCGCGCGGGGTTCCAGGTGGTGGTCACAAGACGGAGCTCCACCGAGTCGGTTGCCGCGCCCGCGCGGGCGACGAGATCCGCCGGGATCTGCAGGATATAGGGGGTGAAGCCGCCATCGACGACGACCGATCCCACTTGCTGGTTGTGGAGGAAGACGTCGACCCGGGCCTCCGGGGCGGCCGCTGGCCGACCGCCGTCCCCGAGGACGAGAACCAGCTCGCGGCTCTCGGGGGAGATCTTGGTGACTGATATGTAAGACGTCGCACGGCTCCATCGGAACGTCCGGCCGTCCGCCACTTCCTTGGCATGGAATCGGAGCACGTGCACATCGTCGTTGACGCCCACATCGAGGTCGAATGACCGGGCACCCGCCATTGCCGGCTCGGGCTTCGTGAACTCGTACACGCTGAATTCGAATTCCTTGCGGCGAATGCCCCGCGGATACGCGTTGGGCGCCGATTCGTACTCCGGTACTTGAAAGCGCGTGCTCGACAACGCCTTGACCTCGTAGCGGTGCGACAGCAGGTCGGTGCCGCCGCCGCCGACGAACAGGACGCGCGGATACCTCGTCTTTGCCCACTCGAGGAAGGCTGCAAATCGCGCCTTGTCCGGTCGTGCCGAGTTGAGCACCAGAACGTTCCGCCCGTAGATGTAGGCCAGCGGTGTCGCCATGACATGGACATCGCTTTGCGCGTCGCGCCCTTCCACGATCACCAGATCGTCGTTGCCGAACTGAGCCGCAAGCCCCTCGAGGTGCGGGATCAGCCCCGCGTACTCCACGTGCGCTGCGACCGGTGCACTGGCGCGTGCAAATTGCCACCCGAGAAGAAACACGAAAACCAGACCGAGGACAACCCGCGGGAGGCGCACGCGAACGCCGGCGGTGGTACCAAGTCCAGCCGCGCACGCGAAGAGGAGCGTGGCGGGCAGGATCACGGGTAGAAAGCGTCGAGCGGCCCAGAAGTGTTCGGGGACGATACGAATCTTGAAGAAAACGAAAACGGTAAAGATCGCAACCGTCGCAAAAAACGCGGGATCGCGCCAGAACGCGCGGCGCGCGTACAGCAGATATCCGATCAGTGCGGCCAGAATGGCCGGAACGGTGACATAGAAGTTGGCGAAGGTGCGGAGGGAGTAAGCGTCGTGCGCGGCCAGCCGCCCGCCTGGATGTCGGAAGTACAGCGCGTAAACAGCCAGAACGCAGAGGCCGAGCGCAATGGTGGACGGGACGTAGCGCAGGAGCGCCGTCCGGATGCCAGGCTGCCGTGATCCGATCCAGACAGCGGCGCCCGCGCCTGCAACCGCCAGCGCGAGAAGCATCCATTGCCAGACCGGCATGGCCGAGAAGAATGCGATCGGAAAGCTCGCGTAGGCGCGAAGCGGCCCGAGGAAGTAAGCGACAGCCGGCACGGCGAACGCGGCAAACGCCACGAGCATTGATGCCCGCGGTCGCTGACCCGAAAAAACGCCGAGAAGGAGACCGACGCCGACACCGGCAACGCCGAGCACGGCGTCGAAACGCAAGAACAGCAACAGCCCCAGCAACGCGCCGGCGACGGGGGCAAAAAAGCGGTCGCCATCCTCGTGCGTCCGGGCATTCGCAAGGAGTGCGGCGAACAGAAACCCCTGCATGACCACTTCGGCATTGGGATACCGGGCAAACCAGACCGTCACGACGTTGAACGCGAGCAGCGTGGCGGCCGCGAATGC
>JACDCA010000686.1 GCA_013694635.1 Acidobacteriota bacterium
GCCCGCCCAGGAATTCCAGCGAGGCCCCGCCGCCGGTCGAGATGTGCGTGATGCGGTCGGTGACCCCGGCCTTTGCGACAGCCGCGATCGAGTCGCCGCCACCGATGATCGTGATGCCTTTCACCTCCGCGACGGCCTTTGCGATTTCGATCGTCCCTCGCGCGAGTTCGTCGATCTCGAAGACGCCCATCGGTCCGTTCCAGGTGACAGTCTGCGCGGTCCGCACGATGTCGCGGTAGCGGGCGATGGTCTTCTGGCCGATATCGAGACCCTTCCGGTTCCCGATGCGCGGATCGCCGATATCGAGCCCCTCGGTCGGCACGCCCGCCTCGATTCTCTCGGCGACCACATGGTCGACCGGCAGCTCGAACTGCAGATTCCGGGCGCGCGCCTTGCCCTCGACCTCGCGTGCGGCGCCGAGCAGGTCCTCTTCGACCAGCGACGTTCCGACCGGGATCCCCCGCGCCTTGAGGAACGTGTACGCCATCGCGCCGCCGATCAGCAACGCGTCCACACGCGGGATGAGATTCTCGATGACCTCGAGCTTGTCCGAAACCTTGGCGCCGCCGAGAATCGCAACGAACGGCCGCGCCGGATTCTCGAGCACACGTCCCAGGTACTCGACCTCCGCCGACATCAGCAGTCCGGCCGCCGCGTCCTTGACGTGACGGACGATCCCCACGGTTGACGCATGCGCGCGGTGCGCCGATCCGAAGGCGTCGTTGATATAGACGTCCGCCATCTGCGCGAGTTGGGCGGCGAACGCCGGGTCGTTTTTCTCTTCGCCGGGATTGAAGCGGAGATTCTCCAGGAGGATGATTTCGCCGGCCTCTACCGCATCGAACTTGACCGGCTGGCCCAGGAGCTCGCTCAACCGGGTGGCGACAGGTTGCAGGGAATACTTTGGGTCCGGCTTTCCCTCGGGGCGGCCGAGGTGCGAGGCGAGGATGATGACCTTTGCGCCGTTCTCGCGCGCGTACTTGATGGTCGGGAGCGACGCGCGAATGCGGGTATCGTCGGTGATCCTGCCGCCCTTCATCGGAACGTTGAAGTCGACCCGGATGAAAACCCGGTTCCCCCGGAGGTCAACGTCCTTGATCGTACGCAGCACTACAGGCCCTTCTTGACGAGGAACCGCAACAGATCGACGCAGCGGCTCGAGTACCCCCACTCGTTGTCGTACCAGGCAAGGATCTTCACGAAGTCGCCGTCCATCACCGCCGTATAGGGCGCATCGAGAATCGAGGAGTGTGGATTCCCGCGGAAGTCGATCGAGACGAGCGGCACTTCGGTATATTCGAGGAACCCTTTCAGCGCGCCATCTGCGGCAGTCTTGAACGCAGCATTCACTTCTTCCTTCGACGTCTTCTTGTCGACGATGACCGCAAGGTCCACGCAGGAGACGTTCGGCGTGGGGACGCGGAGCGCAATCCCGTCCAGCCGCCCCTTGATGTCCGGCAGCACTTCTCCGACCGCGACCGCCGCCCCCGTCGTCGTCGGGATAATCGACAGCGCCGCCGCCCTGGCGCGGCGCAGGTCCTTGTGCGGCAGGTCGAGCAGTTGCTGATCGTTCGTATACGAATGCACCGTGGTCATCCAGCCTTTGCGGATGCCGAACGACTCATGCAGCACCTTCGCGACCGGCGCCAGGCAGTTGGTCGTGCAGGACGCATTCGAGATGATGTGGTGCTTCGCGTTGTCGTACGTCTCGCTGTTGACGCCGAGCACCAGCGTGACGTCCGGCTTCTTTGCCGGCGCTGTGATGACGACCTTCTTCGCACCCGCCGCGATGTGTTTCGACGCATCCTCCCGATTCGTGAAGAGGCCCGTGGACTCGAACACGACATCCACACCGAGGTCCTTCCAGGGGAGCTGTGCCGGATCCTTGATCGACAGCACCTGGAATTCCTCCTTGCCGACCTGGATCCTGTCGTCTTTCGCGGAAATGTCGGTCTTGAGGTTGCCGAGGATGGAGTCGTACTTGAGCAGGTGCGCGAGCGTGGCGGCGTTGGTGAGATCGTTGACGGCAACGAAGTCGAACTGCGAATCCCCCATAGCCGCACGCATGATGTTGCGGCCGATCCGGCCGAATCCGTTGATCCCGACTTTTATGCCCATCGATTCCTCCAGCACCCCAAACGGTTGATTCTAATACGGCTTGCGCGGCGGTCAAACAGGCGGCTACAGTAGCCACGGTGCAACACGGTCGCCGACCACGGTGCAACCCTGTTCAACACGGTCGTGAGAGACCCCGCATGTACGCGGTTTACAGCATTCTCATCGTCCTCTTTTTCATCCTGACGTCGCCGTATCTGCTGTACCAGGCCGTCCGGTATCGCAAGTACGTGACGAGCCTGAGGCAGCGGCTCGGTTATCTGCCGTTGTCGTTCAACCTGGACGGAGACGACTCGATCTGGATCCACGCCGTGTCGGTCGGCGAGGTCCTGACCGCCCGTGCGCTGCTTCCCGAACTGCGCGAGCGCTATCCGCGCCTCCGCATTTTCCTGTCCACAACGACGATGACGGGGCAGCAGATTGCGCGAAACAACCTGCAGTACGTCGACGAGGTGTTCTACTTCCCGTTCGATCTGCGATTCATCGTCCGCCGGACGCTGCGCCTCGTGAGGCCGAAGCTCTTCATCGTCATGGAGACGGAGATCTGGCCGAATCTTCTGCGGGCGTGCCGCGAGGCAGGGGTGAAAACCGTCCTCGTCAACGGACGCATTTCGTCCCGCTCCTATCCGCGCTACCGGATGGCGCGCAGCTTCTTCCGCGTCGTCCTGTCGCACGTCGACCGGTTCTGCATGCAGAGCGCGGAGTCGGCACGGCGGATCGTCGAGATCGGCGCCGATCCCTCGCGCGTGGTGGTGACCGGATCGCTGAAGTTCGATTCGCTCGACATCCCCGGCGCGCCAGGCACGGCGGCGGACCGCGGCCGCAACCGCGTGCTGCGCTACTTCCGGGTCGCGACAGACAGGCCCGTGGTGATGGCGGCGAGCACGCTCAAGGGTGAAGAAGAGCCGGTGTTCGAAGCCTTTCAGCGGATCCGCGCAACCCGAAGCAACGCCCTGCTGATCATCGCCCCACGCAAGCCCGAGCGTTTCGACGACGTCGAGCGGATAGCGCGGCGCGCGGGCTGGGATGTCGCGCGGCGAAGCGAGCTCCGCGTCGACGCCGAGCCGCGGAACGACGTCATCGTGCTCGACACAATCGGGGAGCTCGCGCAGCTGTATCAAATCGGCACCGTGGTGTTCGTGGGCGGCAGCCTCGTGGACGCCGGCGGTCACAATATCCTCGAACCGGCCGTGTTCGGAAAGCCAATCGTGTTTGGCCCGCACATGGAGAACTTCGCCGAGATCGCGCAGGCGTTTCTGGACCAGGGAGCCGCGGTGCAGGTGCGGAACGGCCGCGAGCTCGAAGCGGCGCTGCTGGCGTTGCTCGGCGACCCGGTCAGGCGCGCGAGTCTTGGTGCCGCCGCGCGCGCGCTGGTCGAGGCCAACCGCGGCGCCCGGGCGAAAAGCCTGTCCGCGATGGCGCAGCTGCTTCCGCCAGAGAACGCGGGCAACGTGCGTCCGTTCCGGCTCGTCCAGTAAACACGTGCGACGTGCGACGTGCTCCGTGCGATCCGACTTCGCGCTTCGCGCTACGGCGGGACAAGCGTGCACCGCAATCTCTGATTAATGCTGTCCACTCTTTACGCAGCGATTGCACGGAGGCGGCGCGAATGGTACGCGGTGCGGCCGCACGCACGCCGGCGATTGCGCCGGCCGGTGATCAGCATCGGCAACATCGCCGCGGGTGGACGGGGGAAGACGCCGTTCACCGCCACCGTCGCGCGGCTGCTCCTCGAGATGGGGGAGACGCCCGCGATTCTCAGCCGTGGCTACGCCAGGACGGACCCCGTCGACGGCGCCGTAGTCGTGCGCGATGCTCAAGGGATCCGCGCCGACCTTGCGCGATCGGGCGACGAACCCCTGATGCTCGCGCGACAGCTCGACGGCACAATCGTGATGGCCGGGGCCGATCGCTACATCAGCGGGCGGCTGGCCGAGCATCATCTCGGCGCGACGGTGCACCTGCTGGATGACGGGTTTCAGCACTTCGCGCTCGATCGCGATGTGGACATCGTTCTCGTCTCCGCCAGGGATCTCGCGGGCGCCAGGACGCTCCCTGCAGGGCCGCTGCGCGAGCCCCCCGATGTGCTGATCGCCGCCGACGCGATCGTCTGCCTGGACGCCGAGGCGACGATCGATATCCCCGACGTTCCGGTCTTTCGCGCGACCCGCTCGACCGGGCTCGTCGTATTCGACGAAACAGGGCCCGCTTCGCCGGCCGCGGGCGCCGCAGTCATAGCGGTGGCGGGGATCGCCAACCCGGCGCAGTTTTTCGAGGCAGTGACCCGGGCGGGCTGGCAGGTTGCGGCCACGCGGACGTTCAGGGATCACCACCCGTTTACCCGCGAAGACCTCACGCGCATAGCCAGCGATGTCGCTTCGACGAACGCGACGGCGGTGCTCACGACGGAGAAGGACTACGTCCGCCTCCTGCCGCACCGGCCGTTCCCTGTCGCCGTCGGGTGGCTGCCGCTTACAATCAGTCCCGAGCCCGCCGGCGAGTTCCGTCGCTGGCTCGCGGTCGCCATCGGGGCCGCGCGCGATATCGTCATTGCCTGACCAGCACGTTTCCCTCCGCCATCGTTTCGAGCATCTTGCCGTCGCCGCCGTGATCGGCATCCTGCGGCTGCTGCCCATGCGCGGCGTGCTGGCCGCGGGGACGGTACTCGGCCGCGCCTTTCATGCGCTCGATGCCGGCCACAGGCGGCTGGCGATCGGCAACCTTCAGGCGGCGTTTCCCCTCCAGTCGCGGCAGCACAGCGCGGTGATCGCGCGGCGGATGTTCGAGCACTTCGGCCAGCTGCTGATGGTGCTGTTGAAGTTCAGCACGCTCGCGCCGCGGGACATGCTCGCCCACGTCGAATTCGAGGGTGAGGAGCGCGTCCGCGTGGCGCATGCGCACGGACGCGGCGTGTTGCTCTTCACCGGGCATTTCGGGTTCTGGGAAATCAACGCGCTGGTACATTCGCTCGTGCTCCACCCGATGTCCGTGCTGGCCCGCCCGCTCGACAACCCGATCCTGCATCAGCTTCTCGAACAGGTCCGGACGTCGACCGGGAACAGCGTGATCTACCGGCGCGGCGCCATCCGCCGTGTGCTGCGCGCCCTGGCCGCCAACCAGGCCGTTGCGGTGCTGATCGACCAGCACATGCAGAGCGCGGACGCCGTCTACGTGGACTTCTTCAATCGTCCGGCCGCCACGACATCGGCGCTGGCTGCCCTTGCCCTGAAGACCGGCGCGCCCGTCGTCCCGGTCTTCGCGCTGCCGCTACCTGGCGGACGGTTCCGCATGGTCTACGAGCACCCGGTGACGCCGCCGGCCCCCGACAGTCCTGACGCGATCCGCGAGTTCACGCAGCGCTGCACCGACGTGCTGGAGATGTACGTGCGCCGCTATCCCGAGCGCTGGCTGTGGATGCATCGTCGCTGGCGCGACGTCCCCGTCGGCGAGCAGGTCGGAGGGATGTTTCCGCGCGCGGCCGGCGAGGATCCGGTCCCCGACGACAATGGTCTGGTATGACCGAGGCTAGCCGTTTGCCCGAACGGATCGTCGTCCGCGTGCCGAACTGGCTCGGCGATGCGGTGATGGCGCTGCCAGCGCTGGTTGGCGTGCGCGCCGCATTTCCCGACGCCTCGCTCACCGTTGCCGCTCCGCCCTCGATCGCGCCGATGTTCGCCGAGAACACCGGCGTCGGTCAGCAGGAAGTGCTAACCGTGGAGCGCGGCGACGAGGCGAACCGTCTGTGCGACGGTCGGTTCGATACGATCCTGCTGTTGCCGAATTCGTTCCGGACCGCCTGGACGGCGCGGCAAAGCGGCATCCCCGAGCGTTGGGGGTATGCGGCGGGCGTTCGCGGTCCGTTGCTCACGCGCCCGGTGAAGCGTTCGAGGACCGCCGTGCACCAGGCCACGTTCTATGCGGATCTCGTGCGCGCGCTGGGCATCCCAGCGAGCGACGCTGCCCCGAGGATTATTCCGAGCGATCGAACCCAGAAACGGGCTGCCGCGTTACTGGAGCCGGCCTGTACAGTCGGGTTCGCACCGGGGGCGGCCTATGGACACGCGAAACGGTGGCCACCGGACCGCGTCGCCCAGGTGGTGACGCGCCTGGTACGCGAGCGCGGCGCCCGTTGCGTCCTCGTCGGCTCTGAAGGGGATCGCGAAGCGGGGCGTGCGATAGAATCATCGCTGCCGCCCGACGTCACCGTGACCAACCTGATCGGCCGCACCGACCTCCGGCTGCTGATCGGGGTCCTCGCGCGCTGCACCGCCTTCGTCTCGAACGACTCGGGGGCCATGCACCTCGCGGCGGCGGCCGGCATACCTGTGACCGCGATATTCGGACCGACAAACGAGAAAGCCACCGCACCGATCGGCGACCACGACGTGCTGATCCGCGAGGTGTTCTGCCGTCCGTGCCTGCTCCGCGAGTGCCCGATCGATCATCGATGCATGACGCGCATTTCCGCTGAGGACGTCTACGCGTCTGTGGTGCGCCGGCTGTGAGGCGCGCCGTCTTTCTCGATCGCGACGGCACGCTCCTCGAGGAAGGGAATTTCGTCGACCGTCTCGATAAGCTCATCTTCTTTCCATACTCCATCGATGCCGTTCGCGCGCTCAATCGCGCCGATCTCGCGGTCGTCGTCGTCACGAACCAGTCCGGAGTCGCGCGCGGGCTGTACACGGAGGACTTCGTCCGGGAGGCGCACCGCGACATCGATAAGCGCTTGAAGGACGCGGGGGCGCGGATCGACGGTTTCTACTACTGCCCGCACCACCCTCAGGGATCCGTGGAGTCGCTGCGCGTCGACTGCCAGTGCCGCAAGCCCAACCCGGGGCAGTTGATCCGCGCGGCAGCGGAGTTGGACCTCGACCTGACGAAATCCTTCATCGTCGGCGATCGCTGGAAAGACATCGAGGCGGGCGAAGCCGTGTCGGCGCGAGGCATTCTCGTCAGGACCGGTTATGGCCGCGACGAAGCGGACGCGCAGTCGTCGGGGAGCGGCGTCGTTGTCGATAACCTGATCCAGGCGGTGAGCTGGATCCTCATGCACGTATGACACCACCGACCCGGCGCCCGCCGGTTGAACCGGGACGCCTTCTCGACCTGATCGACGCGTTCCGCGGGCTTCGTATTGCCGTCTACGGCGACCTGCTCGTCGACGAATTCATCTACGGCGAGATTTCGCGCGTCTCGCGCGAGGCGCCGGTTCTCATCCTCAACTACAACTCGACCGAGATCGTGCCGGGGGGCGCCGGCAATGCCGCCAACAACGTCGCCGCACTCGGAGGAGCACCCGTCGCCGTGGGTGTTGCGGGACGTGATGATCCCGGGCGACGTCTGCTGCGGTCGTTGAAGCGTCGGGTCGATACAACGGGAGTCGTCCGGCCGGCCGGCTATCTCACGCCCACGAAGACCCGGATCCTCGCCGGTGGCGTCCATTCCGCGAAACAGCAGGTCGTACGCATCGATCGTGCGTCGGCGTCAACGATATCCGACCCCGACAGGAATGCAGTCGAATCACGGTTACTGAAGGTTGCGGCGCGGTGCCACGGTCTTCTCGTCTCCGACTATGGCACCGGACTGGTCTCACCCGCGGTTGTCGCCGCGGCGCGAAAGCGGATCGCCGCGCGGCGTTCCGTGCCCCTGCTCGTCGATTCCCGTTACGCTCTGCCGCGTTTTCGCGGGATCACCGCCTGCACGCCGAATGAATCCGAGGTCGAGCAGATGTTCAACATCCGCATCGGAGAAAACCTGCGTGTGCTCGAGCGCGCCGGCCGGGACCTCCTGGAGAGGACCCGTGCGGAGGCCGTGCTGATCACGCGAGGCGGCCGCGGGATGGCCCTGTTCGAGCGGGACCGGCCGACGCTGCACATTCCGATTTACGGCTCCGACCAGATCGCGGACGTCACCGGCGCAGGCGATACGGTCATCGCGACGATGACCCTGGCGATTGCCGCCGGGGGCAGCTTCGAGGAGGCCGCGCGACTGGCGAACTATGCCGGCGGCCTGGTCGTCATGAAACGCGGCACCGCGACGGTGTCGGCCGACGAGCTGCGGATCGCGGTGCTCTCCGACCTTGGCTGACAAGATCCTGACACGAGATGCGCTCGCGGCGGCCGTGGCTGCCGACCGGACGGCCGGACTCACGATTGCGTTTGCCAACGGCTGCTTCGACCTGCTCCATGTCGGCCACGTGCGATACCTGCAGGCGGCGGCGGCGGAGGCCGATCGTCTCGTCGTGGCGGTGAACGACGACGAAGCGGCGAGCGCGAAAGGCCCTGGCCGTCCTGTGCTGCCGGCGGCCGTGCGCGCGGAGCTCGTGGCGGCCATCCGTAGCGTCGACTACGTCACCATCTTCAGCGAGCCGACCGTCGCGCCGCTGCTCACGCTGCTGCGCCCCGACGTCCACTGCAAGGGGACGGACTATACGATCGAGACCGTCCCCGAGCGTGAGACCGTGCGGGCGTACGGCGGGCGGATCGCGATCGTCGGCGATCCGAAAGACCATTCGACACGCGACCTCCTCGCCCGGATCCGCCGATGAGATTCCTCATCGTCAGGCTGGGCGCGCTTGGCGACATTGTCCACGCGGTGCCGGCGGCCGCCGCACTGCGCGCCGCCCATCCGGACGCCGTGATCGACTGGGTGGTCGACGCGCGCCATCGCGAATTCCTGGATCTGGTGACGGTCCTCGATCGTGTCGTCGTGCTGGAGAAACAAAGTCTTGCCGGTTGGATCGACGTGTCGCGGCGGCTGCGCGCCGGGGGCTACGATGCCGCGCTGGACCTGCAGGGGCTGTTGAAGTCCGCGGTCCTGGCGCGGGCGTCCGGAGCGAAGCGCGTCCTCGGCTTTTCCATTTTTCACCTGCGCGAAAAAACCGCACGTCCCTTCTATTCGGATTCGGTGGACGCCGAGGGGGGGCACATCATCCGCAAGAACCTGAGGCTCCTGGAGGCGCTCGGCGTCCATGACGAGGAGATCCGCTTTCCGCTGGCGATGATCGATTCGCCTACCGCGGCCGCCGTCGTCGCGCAGTCGGAGGGCGTCCCGATTGCGCTTCTGAATCCTGGCGCCGCATGGCCGAACAAGCGTTGGGATGCGCGCCGCTTCGGTGAAGTGGCGGCTTTCTTACGGGATGTGCGTGGGCTTGCACCGTTCGTGGTGTGGGGGCCCGGCGAGGGGGCGCTGGCGCACGCGGTCGTCGAGGCGTCATCCGGCACCGCGCGAATCGCTCCCGCCACGACGGTGTCGGATCTTGTGGCCCTGTGCCGCCGCGCGGCAGTGATGATCTCCGGCGATACGGGTCCGCTGCACATCGCGTCCGCGGTCGGTACGCCGAGCGTGTCACTCTTCGGCCCGACGGACCCGCTCCGAAACGGCCCCTGGGATCCCGCCGACGTCGCAATTTCCCGGTTCGAGACCTGCGGATGTCATTACGACCGCCGCTGTCACCAGCGCGCCTGGTGCCTCGACTCCATCACTGTGGCTGAACTGACCGCCGCGGTGCAGCGAAGAACCCAGAATGTCTCGTGATCGTTGAGACTCTCGCGCGGCGGCGCGTGCCGCTCGGGTTCCTTTTTGGTGCGGTCGCCTTGTTGCTCGCGCGCCCGACGCACCGCACCTTGCTTGCCGGTGCGGGCATTGCGCTGACGGGAGAAGCGCTCCGCATCTGGGCCACCGGACATCTCGAGAAGGGGAGGGAAGTGACGACGTCGGGACCCTACCGGTTGACGCGGCATCCGCTCTACCTTGGATCGACGCTGATAGGCATCGGCCTCGTCGTCGCGTCTGCGCACTGGTGGGCGACTGCGCTGGTGCTCGTCTACCTGGCGGTGACTCTGACCGCTGCGATCCGGACCGAGGAGGCGCACCTGACGGAAAAGTTCGGCGCGGCCTATCCCGATTACCGTGGCGGCCGCCGCGGGGAGGGGAGGCGTCGCTTCAGTATTGAGCGCGTCATGCGGAACCGCGAATACCGTGCGGCGATCGGCGTCCTCATCGTTCTCGCCGTGCTGGCATGGAAGGCCGGCCGCGCGGGAGATTTCGCGCGATAATCCGGATGCGGGCGGTTAGCTCAGTTGGTAGAGCACCGGCTTTACACGCCGGCTGTCACAGGTTCGAGCCCTGTACCGCCCAGCCTTCGCTCATGAATGCGGGCGAAGGCTGTTTGCGCGCGCCAGTCGCGAATCGCTATAATTGATTTCTTTGGCACTGCATCGAGGCCCTCATAGGGGCCTGCGCGAGAGACAAGTTCGGGGTCGTAGTTCAGTTGGTTAGAACGCCGGCCTGTCACGCCGGAGGCCGCGGGTTCGAGTCCCGTCGACCCCGCCAATCAAGTGACACTCTTCATTGGAGATAGCGGAATCCCGATCCGCCGTCTCCAAAATGTCTCCACGATTCCGGTGGACGCCGGAAGACTCCAGCAGACGAATCGCCCCATCGAGCGCCGCCGGACTCAGGTGCATGTAGCGCTGCGTTGTAATCAGATCCTTGTGGCCGGCCAGCTCCTGGATCGCCCGCGCCGGTGCACCCCGCATCGCCAGATGTGAGTAGAACGTATGCCGCTTATGCCGCGCTCGGCGGCATAACCGCCATTCCTTCGCGACACATCTACTGGAAGCAGGCTACGATATCCGGACGATCCAGGAACTGCTGGGGCATCGAGACGTGAGCACGACCATGATCTACGCGCACGTGCTCAATCAGGGCGGGCGTGCTGTGCGCAGCCCGCTGGATCAGTTGAGGCGAGCGTCGGAGCGAGAGTGACCCCGATACGCCGCGACGTGCTGCGGCGATATTTGGATACTCTGAGCGGCCTCTCTCCCAGACTCCCCGCCGTCCATTCGCCGCCAACTGCTATTCCTGGAATGGGTTCGGAACGGAC
>JACDCA010000736.1 GCA_013694635.1 Acidobacteriota bacterium
TTGAATTCCATCGGTCTTGTGCGTCTCTGGGGGGCGGGAGCGCCCGATATCAGCAACGGGTGCGCCGCCGCCGTCCCCCTCCCGCCCCACCGCAGAACCGTCCCCCTAACTCGTTGATTGTCTGGAAGTTCCCGGATTCGGTCAGGCTCCTCAAGGGGCCTTATTCCCGGGCGCCTTCGTGACAGAATTGGGGGCTCGCTGACAGATTTGTCAGTAGGGGAGATGCACATGAGGCCAGCCGCCACGGGCGTGTTCCTTTTCGTAATCGCCGGCGCCGTGCCGCTGGCGCAGCCATCAACCTTCGATCTCTCGAGGCACCGGATCGTCGATCTGTCGCACGCATATGGACCGAGCACGGTGTACTGGCCGACGTCGCCGACGAAGTTCACACTGGAGACGCTCGCAAAGGGAAAGACCGATGCCGGCTACTTCTACGCCGCGAACACGGTCTGCACGCCGGAGCACGGCGGCACGCACCTGGACGCACCGTTCCATTTCTCGGAATCCGGCCGGACGACTGAGCAGATCCCGCTCGAGCAGCTGATTGCGCCGGCGGTCGTCATCGACGTCACAGCGCACGCGGCGAGGGAGCGCGATTACCGCCTTACGTCCGCGGACGTCGTGCAGTTCGAGAGGTCTCACGGCCCCATCGCCGCAGGCACCATCGTCCTGCTGCGGACGGGATGGAGCCGCCACTGGCCGAACGCGAAGGCCTATCTTGGGGATGACACGCCAGGCGACGCCTCCAGGCTGTCGTTCCCGTCGTACGGCGCTGATGCGGCGAAGCTGCTGGTGGAGGAGAGGAAGGTCGCCGCGCTCGGGATCGATACCGCCTCCATCGACTACGGCAAGTCGACCGACTTCCAGGTCCACCGGATCGCCGCTGCGCGGAACGTCCCCGGACTCGAAAACCTCACGAACCTGGACCAGTTGCCCGCCCGCGGCGCCACGGTCATTGCGCTGCCGATGAAGATTGAAAAGGGATCCGGCGGACCCTTGCGCGCCGTCGCGCTCGTGCCCCAGAAATAGGGGACAGCCACCTTTTTGACCTCAAAAAAAGGGGACAGCCACCTTATAGCCCGTCGACTCCACGCCTCATGACGGTCGCCGGGCAGCCGGCGACGAGGACGTTCGGCTCCACCGGTTTCACGACCACCGCTCCCGCCGCGACCACCGCACCCGCACCAATCGTCACATGATCGCGGACGACGGCTCCGACACCGATGTACGCGCCGGCGCCGACAACAATCCCCCCCGCGAGCGTCGCCCCCGGCGCGATGGTGACGAACTCGCCCAGCCAATTGTCGTAACCAACATTCGCCCCGCGGTTCAACAGGACGTGCGGGCCGACCACAGTATTCGACGCCACGATCACGCCCGCGCCGATGACGGCACCGCACTCAGCGTCGCCCGCGGCGACACGATCACACTCGGGTGCACCAGAGTGGCGAACCCATACCCAGAGGTTGTGCGCGGTTGCCGCGCTCGTGCCGAGCGACCCTAGCAGCAGGTTGCAGACGAAAGGCGGATGCAGGACACCGCGTCCGATCAGATAGTGGGCGTAGTCGATCATCCCAAAGTCGAAGATCTCGAGCTCCGGAACGATCCCGCGCTCACGCATGGCCTCGGCCAGCCCACGGATCGTGTCGGGACTGTTCACCGACGGCTGGGTCGCAAAGTTCATGGATCCGAGCGTCAGCGATGCGAGGTCCGGCTTCGCGATACCATCGAGGTCCAGCACTTCGGCCCGTTGCCGGAAGTCCTTATGCACACGTCCGCTCGTCGAGACAGAGACGACGATGCCTGGCACCGCGTCCCGAACAGCGGTGACGACTTCTCGATGCTTCTCGAGCAGATAGGTCGGATCCCCGTGTTCGTCCCGGGCGTGCAGATGCACGCACGACGCACCGAGGTCGACCGCGCGCCGGACGTCAGCGGCAATCTGATCGGGCTGTTCAGGAACAAACACGTGATCGCGTTGCCGCGGCACCATGCCCGTCGGGGCGAGCGTGATGACGAGCGGCTGCACCGTTGTCTCTTGGCGCCGCATGTGACCATTATCTCTCACGGGCGAAACCGGGTTATCGATGAGGTTCGCGAGACAACATGAACACGTACCTGCAGCGCGCGCGGAGCGCGATCGATGACGCAGCCGGACGTCTCGACGTCGAGACGCTCGCGCGCAAGATCGACGCGCGGTGGTCGATCGCGGAGATCCTCGAACACCTGACGCTGGCGTTTACCGCCAACGCCGCCTCGCTGGA
>JACDCA010000739.1 GCA_013694635.1 Acidobacteriota bacterium
CTCCGCGGAGACATCCGGTACTTCAGAGATCTGCAGGAGCTCGACGGCGAGAGCGAGTTCTTCAGTCCCGGCGACGTCAAGCTGGACTTCTGGCGCGCGACCGTCGGAGTCGTCTTTCGTTTTTGACGGCTGACAGCATGCGTCATCACCACCCCATCAGACTGTTGTAACGCCCCGGAGAAGCATATGAGCCGCCGTGAAGCGCAAGGACGAAATCGGATGTCACGCTGGACCGCGGGTCTGGCGATCACCTGGGTGCTGGGGCTGGCCGGCTATCTGGCGGCGCAATCGAATGGTCCGCGATTCCCGGCCAACCCGAACGTTCACCAGACCGGGAACGCGGATGCCGGCCGCGACGTGTTCCGGTTCGAGACGTTCGGGAACGAGCGGTTCTGGACCGATGCGGTTCGACTGCCCGCCGGCATGATCGCGGCGAACTTCACGCCGGTGCGCGCGCTGCAGAACGGCCTGCACATCGACAGCGAGGCGATACCGGCGGCCCTGCGCGACGCGATCGTTGCCGAGCTGCGCACGAACCTTTCCCCCGCGAACGCTCCGCTGCTCAACAGCGTGAGCACGACGGTGGCGCTCATCAACGCCAATGCGATAATCGGCTTGCCTCCGAAAGACAGCGATCGCAATGGCCGCATCGATATCCTCGCCGGCGACAAGGTCGGGGCGACCTGCGCGCTCTGCCACACCATCACGGACAACTCGGTCGCCAGCATGCCGAATGGCGGATCGATCGGCCGCCGGCAGGATGGTCGCGCCCCCCATACGTTGAACTTCGGCAATCTGGTCGCGACCGGCACGAACTCGCTCGCGTACTATCCGGTGCTCCAGTTGGCGCTGGCCGCCAACGGGGGAAGGACATTCGGCCGCGCGCCGACTGGACTGACGGAAGAGTCGAGCGAGGCGGAGGCGGACGCCTATCTGAGCAACCCGCAGTTCTATCCGCCGGGCATGTTCGACGACACCGTGGACGGCAATGGCGATCCGATGCACAACATGCCGTTGTTCCGGACGGACCTGGCCGCACCCTGGGGAAGCGAAGGCGCCATTCAGTTCCTGGACAACTTCAGCAACCTGGTCTACACGGCGCTGCTCGATCCGACCACGCTGACCACACCCGGCGGACGCGCCTTTCTCCGCGCGCTCGGCGGGCCGGCCGCCGGCGAAGAAATCTCTTCTGACTACGTGCGCGTCCTCGCGCGAACCGGTGTGAGCGGCTATCCGTTCGTGCAGGCGTCGCCACACCCGATGCCGGGGAGCGAAGCCGCACCTCTCGGGATCCGCGTGGACAACACCAAACTGCTCGACATGAACGCATATTTGAACAGCCTGCCGGCCCCCCCGGGTGTCACCGAAGACGAGGGTGCCGTCGCGCGTGGACGCGCCCGGTTCCGCATCAACTGCACCTTCTGCCACAACGTCGATCAGAGCACCTTCGTCCCGCCCGCCATCGTCGATATGCGGTTCATCTTTCCGGGCGATGCGCCGGTGGTGCTCCTGCCCCAGCGAATGGCTCCGCTCAATCCCATTCTCGATACGCCGGGCAACACCTTCGATGACAAGATGGCGGTCGTCAACGCCAGCCTGCGCGGGCTGCAGCGAGGTATCGCGCTGCCGCTGTTGCTCGACCTGGCGCGCAAACCTGTGTTCCTCCACGACAACTCGGTGCCCAGCCTGCAGGCGCTGCTTGACCCGAGCCGAGGTCCCACAGCGCCTCATCCGTTCTATCCGTCGAGGCAGGGACACCGGGACGACATCGTGGCGTTCCTCCGGAGCCTGAGCACGACCAGCGCCGGAGGAGGACGCTGACCGTTGCCGTGACATTTCCGTGATACCGTCCTGATACCGTTTTCGCGAATATCGATCCAGGAGGATCAATGAAAAAACAACTGACAGCGATAGGCATGGCGGTGGCGTTTGGCGTCGGCGGCGTCGGGTACGCGCAGTCAAGCGGGATGGACAAGGGCCAGATGGACAAGGGCATGAAGAAGGATGGCGCGGTCACCATGTCGGGGTGTCTCACCGCGGGGAAGAACTCCGGCCACTACATGCTGACCAACGCCATGATGATGGGCAGCATGATGGGCAAGGACAAAATGTCCAAGGACAAGATGGAGCCGGGCATGAGTGGGCACATGATGTCCTACGACCTGGTCGGTGGCGGCGACCTGAAGGCGCATCTGGGTCACAAGATGGAAGTGACGGGCACCATGTCGAAGTCGGACATGGACAAGATGCACAAGATGGGAAGCATGAGCCAGATGGAAAAGGACAAGATGGAGAAGGAGAAGATGGACAAAGGCATGATGGCCGAAGCCATGAAGCTGAACGTCAAGTCCGTCAAGATGGTGTCGGAGAGCTGCTCGTAACCGCTGTCAGGAGCCGGCATTGACTGTAACTGCCTGGCGTCGCCGATCTCGAGCGCCGCGGCTAATCGTGGGCGCAGTCGTCCTCCTCGGTGCGGCCATCACCGTCCAGACGCGTCCCGTAGGCACAGGGCCCGCGCTGGCCGGCCTCCAGGCAGGCACGACGGCTGGCCGCGAGGTCTTCCGGTTCGAGACGTTCGGCAACGAGGGGTTCTGGACCGACGCGATGCGCATGCCGAAAGGCGTGCTCGACGCGAAACTGACGCCCCTCCAGGCGCTCGAGGCCGGGCTGCTGGTGGATATTGATGCGGTGCCTGCATCAATGCGCGACGCGCTGGGGCGGGAGCTGAAGACCGATCGGTCTCCGGC
>JACDCA010000756.1 GCA_013694635.1 Acidobacteriota bacterium
GTAAATATACCATACGGCCGCCGTAACTGCTTGCCACGCCGTGAGTTCATGGCATACGATTGGAGGTTTCCGAAGGTGTTTCCATGACGATGCTCGATCGGATGCGCCGGCACAAGAACTGGCTCAAATGGAGCCTGGCTCTGGTGGTGCTCGCGTTCGTCCTTCTCTACATTCCGGATTTCCTTCGCGGCTCGGCGGGGGCGGGGCTCAATGACGCCATCGCCACTGTGGAAGGGCGCGAAATCACCGTCAACGAGTTCCGCCGCGCCTATCAGCGGCAGATGCAGCAGTACCGCGCGGCCTACGGCGCCAGCATGGACGAACGGCTGCTCAAGCAGCTCGGCATCGACCAGCGCATCGTCCAGCAGCTGATCGAGGAAGAAGCGGCGCTCGCCGAAGCGGACAGGCAGGGGATCAAGGCCACCGACGAGGAAGTCCGCCAGCGGATCCTCGCTATCCCCGCGTTCCAGGAAAACGGGCAGTTCATCGGCTACGAGCGATACAGGCAGATGCTGCAGATGCAGGACCCTCCGGTTCGTGAAAACGACTTCGAGGAACAGGTCCGTCGCAGCATCGTCGTCGAAAAGCTCCAGGCCGCGCTGACCAACTGGATCACCGTCACCGACGCCGAGGTGGAAGCCGATTTCAAGAAGCGCAACGAAAAGGTGAAACTGGCGGTCGTCTCTTTGCCGGTGGACAAATTCCGCGAGGCGGTCAAAGTCGACGACGCGGAGATCGCCGCCTGGTTCGAGCAGCGGAAGAACGATTATCGCGTCCCCGAGAAGCGCAAGATCCGGTACGCCCTGGTGGACGTGCAGGCCGCCCGCGAGAGGATCCAGGTCTCTCCGCAGGACGTCGACCGGAGCTACGAAGACAACCAGAAGCAATACTCCACGCCCGAACAGGTCCGCGCCAGTCACATCCTTCTCAAAATCGAGGGAAAAGACGAAGCCGCAGTGAAAAAGCTCGCTGAGGATCTGGCGGCAAAGGCGAAGGCCGGCGCGGATTTCGCGGAGCTCGCGAAGAAACACTCCGAGGACGACTCGAACAACTCCAAGGGCGGGGATCTCGATTTCTTCGGCCGCGGACAGATGGTCGGGGATTTCGACAAGGTGGCGTTCGAAATGAAGCCGGGGGAGATCAGCGCGCCGGTGAAGACGGAGTTCGGGTATCACGTCATCAAGCTGGCCGAAAAACGTCCCGCGTCTCAGCGTCCGCTGGCGGAGGTCCGGGGGCAGATCGAGGACCAGATCCGCTGGCAGCGTGCGCAGGACGAGGCGCAGCGGACGGCGGACGACGTCGCGGCGCAGCTCAAGAAGCCGGCCGACTTCGACACGGTTGCGAAGCCTCGAGGGCTGGCCGTAGCCGAATCAGGAATGTTCGGCCGCGACGAACCGATCGCGGGTCTCGGCATGGCGCCCGCGGCGGCCGAGCGGGCGTTCGATCTGAAGGATGGAGAGGTCAGCGACGCGATCCGGACACCGCAGGGATTTGCGTTCATCACCGTGACGGGCAAACAGGACGCCTACGTGCCGAAGCTCGACGAGGTCAAAGCGCGCGTTCGCGACGACGTCATGAAGAAAAAGGCGGTCGACGTCGCCAAAGAGCGTGCGACAGCCATCGCGTCGCAGATGAAGAGCGGTGATTTCAACGCGACCGCCAAAGCCGCGGGGTTCGAGGTGAAGACGACCGAGCTGATCGCGCGCGGCGGTGCGATCCCTGACGTCGGCACGAGCCCGGCCATCGACGCTGTGGCCTTTTCCCTGCCGGTTGGCGGCGTCAGCGACGCCATCGCGACCGACAACGGCGCGGTGGTCGTGAAGGTTCTCGAGCGGAAGGATCCGACTCCCGAGGAGCTCAAGACCGGTCGCGACCAGGCGCGCGCCCAACTGATCAACGAGCGCCGCGGCCGCTTCTACGCGTCGTACATGGCCAAGGCGCGAGAGCGGATGCGGATCAACGTGAACCGACCACTGATTGCACAAGTGGTTGGGGCCTAGAGCCTTTCAGCGAACGAACACGTTCGGCATGATCGCCAGCGGTTCCCCGCGGCGGAAAAGGCGCAGCGGCGCGGTCAGCGTCTGCAACGCCCGGGCATCACGAAGACCGGCAATCCGCGCGAACAATCCTTCGCTCCCGGTGCCGAACGGCGCCTGCACCAGCTCGTAGAACGTCTTCCGCTGCGGGTAGATCACCAGTTCGACTTCAGCCTTCTCGTCGATCTTCGCCCGTCGCTTCGCCAGCACCAGCGCGCGATCGAGGCCGCCGAGCTCGTCGACGAGGCCGATCTGTTTGGCCTGCGCGCCGGTCCAGACTCTCCCCTGCGCCACCGCGTCGATTTTTTCGGGCGTCGTATTGCGTCCTGATGCCGCCTTCTCGACGAACGACTCGTAGGTCGCCTGCAGCGACTGTTCGATCCGCTGCCGTTCTTCCGGCGTGAACGGACGGTCAGGCGCATACAGATCCGCCCAACGGCCGGCGGTCACGCGGTCCAGATTGACGCCGAGTTTGTTGAGCGTTCCCCCGATGGCGAACTTGACCATGACGACGCCGATCGACCCGGTGAGGGTCGCTGGCTGCGCCACGATGCTGTGGGCCGGCATGGAGATGTAATACCCGCCCGACGCTGCCACATCCGACATCGAGGCAATAAGCGGTTTCTTCTCCCGGGTGAGGAACACCTCGCGCCAGATCAGGTCCGAGGCAATGGCCGAACCGCCCGGGCTGTCAACGCGCAGCACGACGGCCTTGATCGAGTCGTCCGCGCGCACTTTGCGGAGGTTGTCGATGAGCGTGTCCGACCCGACGCTGCCGCCCATCGGATCGCTTTCACCGCTCGTGATCATGCCGACCGCGTAGATCACCGCGATCCGCGGCCCCCTACCGAGCCCCAGCGACACCGCGCTCAC
>JACDCA010000767.1 GCA_013694635.1 Acidobacteriota bacterium
GCTGTGTTCGGAGAACACGAGGAGATCGATGTCTGAACCCGAAAGGGGCCCGGGGCTGGGGGCTGGGGGCTCGGAACCGCTGCTGAGCGTACGCGGACTCACGGCTGGCTTCGACCTGCAGGCGCGCTTCGTTCCGGCGGTCATCAACGTCAGCTTCGACGTTTCGCCCGGGGAAACTCTCTGCATCGTGGGTGAATCAGGCAGCGGGAAATCCGTGACCGCGCTGTCGATCATCCGGCTCGTTCCGCCGCCGGGGGGTATCGCCGCCG
This sequence comes from Acidobacteriota bacterium, assembly GCA_013694635.1. Lineage (GTDB taxonomy): Bacteria > Acidobacteriota > Vicinamibacteria > Vicinamibacterales > 2-12-FULL-66-21 > JACDCA01. Next base: position 270 of record JACDCA010000767.1, read on the forward strand.
GCATGTTGATGTTTGGCGGCCGTGACCTGATGACGTTCGACGAGCGTGCGATGCAACGCGTGCGCGGCGCCGAGATCGGGTTCGTTTTTCAGGAACCGATGACGGCGCTCAACCCGGTCATGACGATCGGCAGCCAGATCGAAGAAACGCTGCGCGTGCACGATCGGGCGACGCGCCGGACGGCCCGAGCCAAAGCGGTTGAACTGCTCGATGCCGTCAGCGTTCCTGAGCCGCAGCGGCGCATCGTCGAATATCCGCACCAGCTTTCGGGCGGCCTCCGGCAGAGGGCGCTCATCGCGATGGCGCTGGCGTGCGAGCCGAAGCTGCTGATCGCTGACGAACCGACGACGGCGCTCGACGTGACGATCCAGGCCCAGATTCTCGACCTGCTGCGCACGATGCAGAAGCGCCTCAGCCTCGCGCTGCTCCTGATCACGCACGACCTCGGTGTCGTCGCCGAAATGGCCGACCGGGTCTGCGTCATGTACGCCGGCCGCATCGTCGAGCATTCCCCGGTGAAGGATCTGTTCGCGGATCCGAAGCATCCGTACACGAAGGGGCTCCTGGCGTCGATTCCGGGCGGCGCGCCCGGGACGCGGTTGCGGGCGATCGAAGGCACCGTGCCACCACTCGGCTCGCTGCCTCCCGGCTGCTCGTTCACGCCGCGGTGCCCGGATCGATTCGAGCCCTGCCCCAAGGCCCATCCCGGCGATACCGTTTTCGAGCACGGGCGGACGGTGAAATGCTACCTGCACGGTCCAGCGGTGGAACAGAGCTGATGGCGCCGCTGCTCGAGGTACGTAATCTCACGAAGGAGTTCACGAGGAAGAAGGGATTCTTCGGCAGGGCCGCGAGCGTGCGCGCTGTCGATAACGTCACGTTCGACGTCGCGGAGGGGGAAACCTTCGGGCTCGTCGGCGAATCGGGCAGCGGCAAGACGACCACCGGGCGCTGCATCCTGCGTTTGATAGAGCCGACTTCGGGAGAAGTCCGCTTCCGCGGCGAAGACGTGCTGGCGTTCTCCAAGGCGCGGATGCGGCAGGCCCGCCGCGAGATGCAGATCGTCTTCCAGGATCCCTATTCCTCGCTGAACCCCCGGATGCGGGTCGGCACGATCGTCGAGGAGCCGCTCGTCATTCATCGGATGGGAAGCAAAGCGGAGCGACACGCGCGCGTCCGCGAGCTGTTCGACCTGGTGGGGCTCGATCCCTCGCAGCTGACACGGTACCCGCACCAGTTCAGCGGCGGGCAGCGCCAGCGGATCGGCCTGGCGCGCGCGCTGGCGCTCAATCCGTCGCTGATCATTGCCGACGAACCGGTGTCGGCGCTGGACGTGTCAGTGCAGGCGCAGGTGGTGAATCTGCTGATGGACCTTCAGCAGCGCCTCAAGCTGACGTACCTGTTCATCGCCCACGACCTGCGGCTGGTCGAACATATCTGCACGCGGCTGGCGGTGATGTACCTGGGGCGTATCGTCGAGACAGGAAGCACGGAGGCGATTTTCGCGGCCCCCGCGCATCCCTACACGCGGGCGCTGCTCTCGGCGATCCCGGTGCCTGACCCCAACGCACAAAGAAAGCGTGTCGTTCTCGATCCGGCAACGTTCGACCGCAATGCCCCCCTCAGAGAAGTCGCATCGGGACATTTCGCGGCGGTCAGTTAAACGGGCCGACTACGCGGCGCGCCGGACGTCCTTCTCCACTTGCCCGTCCCTGATGTGGATGGCGCGGTGCGCGTATGCAGCAATGTCGGCTTCATGCGTCACGAGGATGATGGTGTTGCCGCCACCGTGAAGGCGATCGAAGACGCCCATGATTTCGTTCCCCGTCTTCGAATCGAGGTTGCCCGTCGGTTCGTCCGCGAGCAGGATCGACGGGTCGTTCACGAGCGCACGGGCGATGGCGACTCGCTGGCGCTGACCGCCCGAGAGCTCGTTCGGCCGGTGGCTCGCGCGCGGGATCAGGTCCACCTTGTCGAGCGCCTGGCGCGCACGCACCTGGCGCTCCTTGCTCGGCATCCCCGCGTAGATGAGCGGCAGCTCCACGTTGTGAAGCGCGGTCGCACGCGGCAGCAGGTTGAATGTCTGAAAGACGAACCCGATCTCCTGGTTCCGGATCTGCGCCAGGTCGTCGTCATTCATGTCCGCCACCTCTTTGCTGTTGAGGAGGTAGCTGCCCTTCGACGGCGTGTCGAGGCAGCCGATCAGGTTCATGAGCGTTGATTTGCCGGAACCCGACGGACCCATGATGGCGACGTATTCACCGCGCTCGATGATGATCGAAACGCCGCGCAGGGCATGGATCTCCTCATCCCCCATCACGTACGTCTTCCAGAGATCCCGTGTTTCAATCAACGGCACTTCAGCCTTCTTTCTCTTCGTACTCTGACTTCAAACGCGCGACGACCGCGGGGTCCGCAAGCGTCGTGGTGTCGCCGAGCGCCTTGCCTTCGGCGATGTCACGGAGCAGGCGGCGCATGATTTTCCCCGATCGCGTCTTCGGCAGGTCGGCGGCGAAGAGTATCTCGTCGGGCCGCGCGATCGCACCGATTTTCCTTACGACGTGCTCCTTGAGCTCGTCGGCCAGCATCGGCGTCGCGCGGACGCCCTCCT
>JACDCA010000039.1 GCA_013694635.1 Acidobacteriota bacterium
CGTTGGCGTCGAGTAGCGCCTGTGCCTCGACCCAGGTGTAAGTCTCGAGACTGGTTCCTCGTACCTTCGTCCCCTGAGCGCTCCCGCCGTCGGCGGCGACAAGCGCACACGACATCATCAGAAGCCACAGTCGCATCACCGCCTCCACTCTCGCTCGGTCCGGCGAATGTACACTGAAAACACGTCGATGTCGGACTGGGACGCCGCGCAGTATCACAAGTTGTCAGACCCGCAGCGCGAGTGGGGCCTGCGCGTACTCGAACGGCTCGCGCCGCGGCCCGGCGAGATGATTCTCGACATCGGCTGCGGCACCGGACGTCTGACGTCCCGCCTTCGCGCAGACGCTTCGGCGAGGCAGGCTCTCAGGGTCGTGGCGTTGGACCGTTCCGCGGCGATGCTGCGCGAAGGGCGGGCGCATTGCGGCAGCACGATCCATTTCGTCCAGGCTGACGGCGTCCGTCTGCCTTTTGACGATCGTTCGTTCGACGCGGTCTTCAGTACGGCGACGTTCCACTGGATCAAGGACCACGAGACGCTGTTCTCGGAGATCCACCGCGTGCTGAAGCCCGGCGGTCGGCTCGTGTCGCAATGTGGCGGCGGCCCGAACCTCCAGATGCTGTATCGTCGCGCGCGCGCGCTTCGAGCGTCGGGTGCGTATGCGCCATACTTCGCTGGGTGGTCGGATCCGTGGAACTTTGCGAGCATGGAAGAGACCGAACGCCGAATGGCCACCGCGGGATTCCATGACATCGAAGTTGCCCTTGAACCCGCCCGCACGCCGTTTCCCGACGTCCGCTCCTACGAAGCATTCGTGACGACGGTGTGCCTGCGCCATCACCTCGACAAGCTCCCGGAGGACCTGCGGCACCCCTTTGTCCAGGAGCTCGCCCTCGCCGCGTCCGCGGATGATCCCCCCTTGACGCTGGACTACTGGCGACTGAATGCAGATGCCCGCCGCGCTTGAGAACGCCTCTCCCGTAGTCCAGCCCTTCAGGGCTGCTTACATCGAACGTGCCCAGACGCACACCTCTGCCCGCGACCGCGAGGAGAAGACGTCGGCGGCGCTGGCGCGCTGGCGCCTGACTACGTTTCTTCCAGGGTTGGGCCTGCTCGTATGGGGACTCACTGGCGCCGGCCTCGTTGCCGTCACCGTGGGAACGGTACTGCTGCTCGCCTTCGGCGTGCTCGTCGTCCGTCACGCGCGCGTCGAGGAACGCATTGCGTGGCTGGGAGCGCTGCGCACGTTCAACGAGCGCGCAATTGCGAGGCTGGATCGTAACTGGGACGGGCTACCGGCTGCGGATCCTCCGCCGAGCGTGTCACTCGACGGCCATCCATACGCCGAGGATCTCGACGTGTTCGGCCGGGCCTCGCTTTTCCAGTGGCTCGGCCCGGCGGCGACTCCGGCCGGGAGCAGCACCCTTGCGCGATGGCTGGCAGCTCCCGTCGATCCCCCGGACGTCGTGAAGCGTCAGGACGCTGTCGACGACCTCGCTGGGAGAGCCGAGTGGCGCGAGCAGCTCGGCGCATACGGCGCGACCGCGGGACCAGAGCGCCCGGAACCTTTGCACAGGTTTCTCGCCTGGGCCGAAGCCAGGACGATGCCGTTGCCGCAATTCGCGATCGTTCGTGGGCTTGTCTACGCGATTATGGGTTCCTTGTGGGCGCTGATTGCGCTCCACGCGGCAGGCGTGACTCCCGCCTTGTGGCCGATACCGCTGCTGGCCGGAGTCATTCTTTCGTTTGTGACCGCGTCGTCGGTTCAGCACGCGTTCGACGCTGCCGGATCTGGAGAGGTGGCGCTCCGCCGGTACGCACCGATGCTGGCGCACCTCGTCAGCCCGCAGTTCCAGGCCGCGCGGCTCGTGGCCCTGCAGCACCGCCTGCGCTCGGAAAAGGAGACGGCGCCGCGCGCGATGGCACGCCTCGACCGGATTCTCGGATTCTCGGAGCTTCGACGCGGCGCAGCGCTGCTGCACTTTCCCATCCAGACGTTGACGCTGTGGGATTTCCATGTGCTCTTCGCGCTCCTGCGCTGGCGTCAAAGCGCCGGGACGCACGTCCGAGGGTGGTTCGAGGCCGCCGGCGAAATCGATGCCCTCGCATGCCTGGCCGTGGTGCGTCACGACTATCCCGCGTGGTGCCGTCCGCGCTTCAGTGCCGACAAGGTGTTGAGCGGGCAGGCGCTCGCGCACCCCCTGATCCCGGATGGACGGCGCGTGGCAAACAATGTCACGGTCGGTCCGACCGGCACCGTCCTCCTCATCACGGGCTCCAACATGTCAGGCAAGAGCACGCTGCTGAGAGCGATCGGTCTGAATGCCGTGCTCGCGCAGGCAGGCGCGCCGGCGTGCGCTGCCGATCTGCAGATGCCGCCGTGCGACCTGCAGACCAGCATCCGCATCCAGGATTCACTCGAACGCGGCATGTCGTACTTCATGGCCGCGCTGGCGCGACTGAAGGGCGTCGTGGACGCGGCCGAGGGCAGAACGTCCGATCGCGTCCTGCTCTACCTGCTCGACGAGATCCTCCAGGGGACCAACAGCGCGGAGCGGGGGATGGCCGTCCAGGCCGTCGCGCGCCATCTCCTGGATGCCGGTGCCGTCGGGGCCATGACGACCCACGACCTGGCGATTGCGGGGGAGGAACCGCTCAGGTCCGCCGCCGTCCTCGTGCATTTCGCGGAGACGGTCGATGAGAACGGGGCGATGGAATTCGATTACAAGCTTCGGCCAGGGATTGCCACCTCGAGGAACGCCTTGCGCCTGATGCAGCTCATTGGGATCCGCTAGCGCTGGCATTCGCATTGCGTTATGCCGGAGCATGACGACGCGCACATATGCATTTCTCGCCGGGGCGGCTGCCTCTGCGATGGCGGCCTGGTGGTGGACTCGGAATCAGGCAGGCTCGATGGGACCGGCGCCGCGCGAGCGCGGCACGGTCATTTTCGACAACACGCCGGTTGCCTCGCTGGAGGCAGACCTGGATTTTGTACCGACGCGGTAAGCGGCGGTAGGCAAGCGAGCGCCGGAGGGAAGTCCGCGCAGCGGACGGCGAGCGCGCAGCGAGGGTGGGGAGGCTTGCGGGGCCCCACCCGAGCGAAGTTGATTCACGACGCGGGCATCGCGCGGCCGCCATAGCGGTGGGGGAGCCGCGTCCAGCGGCGCGCGTGATGCCACAGTCCGCGCGGGTGATATCGGAGAAGAGTCGCGGTGTTGCGCAGCGCGGACATCCACTCGCGATTTTTCACTCCGGCGCGGATTTCGTTGACGACCGACGACCCATACCGTTCCTGCCACATCGCCCACCCCTCCGCGTACGCAATCAGCGAAGAGAGATCCGCTTCGAGGAACGGACGCTGCCGTCGCAACACTTCGAGCGTCTCTCGCAGCAGTAGCGGCGCCTTCCGGGCGGCGGCGCGCCTGTCCAGCCGGCAGAACGCCACGACCTGCCCGTGATCCTGCACTGGGTGATGCCGTGAGATGCGCAGGTACAAGTCGTACTCTGACGGCGCGCGGACGATTTCGGTGAAGCCGCCGGCACGGGCGAGCGCATCGCGGCGGAACATCACCATCGCGGCCATCCAGATGTAGTTCTGCCGCAACAGCTCGCGATAGTGGTCTCGCACGATCCGCAGCCGCGGCTCGGTCGGTAGCACGATGCCGTCGGCGTCGGTCTGCAGGCAGCGGCCGAAGACGAAAGCCGCTTCCGGATGTTCTTCGAGTTTCGCCGCGCCGAGCTCGATCGCTCCAGGCGCGAGACGATCGTCCGCACTCAGAAACACGACATACTCGCCGCGACACTTCGCGAGCCCGGCGTTGCGCGCGCGCGCGACAGCGCCATCGTCTTCAGTGGGGTCCCGGATGACGATCGTTTCCACGGGAATCTCCGGAGAGCCGATACTGTGGACCTCCTGCGGAAGATGACGGCCGTGGTGCCCCGCGGTTACGACGACGGAAACTAACGGCGGGGACCCTGCGACCGGCGCCTGCTGGGAAGGAGACGCCGCCGGACCTGGCATATGGATGCTACGGTAGCAAGAGGATATCCACAGTAGGAAAGAGCGTTTATTAATTGAAGGTGAAGGAGTTACACGAGATCGTCGGAATTCCTCGAGCGGCACTTGGCTGAGTCGGAAGCAGGCGGAAGTGAAGTTTTTACTTCCACGGGTATTGGCTTTGCGATTGCACGGAAGCGTCGCGTGCTGCCCATGGTGTTCAACCGTTGCCATTCGTCATGGGTTCGGCTCGTCTGTTTTGTCGCCGGCTTCGCGGTTTTGCTCAGCATTGCCGCATGCCGCCGCGGCGCCCCCGTCTTCGACCCAACGCCCGGACCGACTCAGGCCGATGGCACCATCTCGGGCACCGTCCGCGGACCTGAGGGCACGAGTGCCATCGAAGGTCGTGAGGTCGCGGTAGTGAACGTGGACACGGGTGCGCGCGAGCAAATGAAGACGAACACTGCCGGCGGCTTCACGTTCAAGGTCAAGCCGGGCAAGTACCGTGTCGAGCTGGCGCTGCTTTCGGGCGAAGTGCTCGTCAAGCAGCCTGGTGTGATCAACGTGAATCGCAGTGACGTCGATGCGCACGCCGACTTCGTCGTCGGCGCCAGTCGTGTGTCGCGCCCCCGCTTTCCCGCTCCCCGTTCCCAGGACGGCCTCGGCGCACCGAGCGCGTAGAGCCTCCGTCTCCCCTCTCCACTAGCCCCCAGCCACCTTGAGCCAGGCTTCGGCGGACACGCGAGTCCCGATACAATCGCCGTGTTGACCCGCACCTACATCCAGGTCGTCGTGTGCGAGATCGTCGTGGTCCTTGCGCTATGGGCATTCGGCCGCGCCTTCTCCTAGCGCATGCACCTTATCGACTGGCTCGTTGTCGGTGCGTATCTGGTGTGGATCGTGTGGGACGGCCTTCGCCGCACGCAAGGGTCCGATCAGCTCGAGGGTTACTTCCTCGCCAACCGCAGCCTGCCGTGGTGGGCCGTCGGTCTTTCCGTCATGGCGACGCAGTTGAGCGCCATTACGCTGGTTGGCGCCACGGGGCAGGGATACGCCGACGGCATGCGCTTCATCCAGTTCTATCTGGGCCTGCCGATCGCGATGATCATCCTGTCGCTCACGTTGGTACCGTTCTTCCACCGCGCGCGCGTCTACACGGCCTACGAATACCTCGAGAAACGATTCGACGTGAAGACGCGGACGCTTGCCAGCGCGCTGTTCCTGCTCTCGCGCGGCATGTCGTGCGGCGTGATCATCGCGGCGCCGGCGGTGATCCTGTCGATCGTGCTGGGGTGGAACCTGACCCTGACGATCCTCGCGATCGGGCTGCCGACGATCGTGTACACCATGCATGGGGGCGTGCAGGCGGTCACCTGGACGGACGTGAAGCAGATCGTGATGATCATCGCCGGTGTCGTGGCGGCGGTGATCGCGCTCGTGGTCGGTCTCCCCGACGACATCAGCGTGACGAGTGCGCTGCGCATGGCGGGCGCGGCGGGACGGCTGAACGCCATCGACTTCCGTTTTGACTGGAACCAGACCTATACGTTCTGGTCCGGGCTCCTCGGCGGATTATTCCTGATGCTGTCGTATTTCGGGTGCGATCAGAGCCAGGTCCAGCGCTACCTGACGGCGAAGTCGATCGACGAGGGGCGCCAGTCGCTGCTGATGAGCGCCTACTGGAAGATCCCTCTCCAGGCCCTCGTTCTCCTCACCGGCGTGCTGGTCTTCGTGTTCTATCTCTTCAACCAGCCGCCAATCCTCTTCAATCGCGCGCACGCGGAGAAAGTGCAGCAGAGTGGCCGGGCCGCGGAGTTTCAGCAACTGGAGTCGAAGTTCTCCGCGGCGTTCGAAACGAGACGTCGCGCGGCGAACGCGCTCGCGGCCGCTGCGTCGGACGAGCAGCGCGCCAGCGCGCGACAGGCCTTCGTTGGCGCGAACGCGGCGGTCAAGAACGTCCGCGGCGAGGCGGC
>JACDCA010000045.1 GCA_013694635.1 Acidobacteriota bacterium
CACGGAGGACAGGTGCGTGATCGTCAGCACCCGGCATACCCGCTCGTTGGGACACACGAGCTTCAGCTGCCCCCCGCGACGGACGGTGTGCAGGTACGCCGTCACCAGCGACCCGACGCCGCCGCTGTCGATATAGGTCACGTTGCTCAGGTCGACGAGCAACTTGCGGTCGCCCGCCCCGACGCGCGCCGCGACTTCGTTTCTCAGAAGAGATTCCTCGCCGCCGGAGAAGACCAGGCGTCCGGCCACGTCGAGGACGGTGACGCCGGGGGCGGCGGTTCGCTGCGTGATCCGCAGAGGTGAGTCCATAACCACCTCGCAACCGTTGCGTAGTGTGATGAAGGACCGAGTATACGCCACAGCGGGGTGCGAGGAGGTCCTCAGGGGTGCGAAGAGGTGCCGGAGGGGTGCAGCACCCTCAGCACCCCTTGAGCGGTTTCGTAATCGACGTCACGGTTCTGCAATCGTCCGGCGCCGCCGGTGGCCGCGTTTGCGTCAATAACTGGCTGTTTTTCGTGGTACATCGCTTGCGGACACCAGCGGCGAGGTTCACCATGAAGACTGGGGTTTCGGCATTCCGTTCTGCGCTTTGCGCTCTGGGGTTATGTGTGGCTGCGGTGTCAACTGTGGCGTGCAGCGACACCGTGCAGGCCACGAGCGCGTGCTCGAATCTTGATCAGGCCGCCGGAGCGAGCGGTGCGGACTTCATACCCTGCGCCGGCGAGATGCTCACGGCACTCGACCAGCTCGTGCCGCTGTCGCAGGCGGCGCTGAGGGGCAACAAGCAGTCACGGCTCGATGGCGAAACGGCGCTGCGTCAGTTGATGCCGATCGTCAGCGAAGCGGGGGGGGATCGCCTGCTCGTGCGATCGACCGATCGCGATCTGAGCGATCTTCGCGCCGAGGTTCACAACGCCGTGGCCAGGTACCGTCATTTCTACGCGCTGTCGGTGCCTCCCAACTACCACCCGATGGCTGCGCGAGCGCGCCAGCAGGCACAGTGGGAGCTGGACCGCGCCGCGCGTCACCACGAAAGCGCGCGCAATCTCTATCGGCAAATGCAGGGACGGTAACCGATGCGGGGGGCCTGGGTCCGCTTGGCGGTCTGCGGGGCGGCACTGGCCCTCACCGACGGCTGCTAATCCGGCTTTCGCCCCGCGCACCGACCCCCGCATCCCGCATCCCGCATTCCGTTTAGAATCATCTTGTGAATACCCGACGCCACACTCTCGCTGCGCTGGCCGCAGCTTTCTTCCTCGTCTGTACCGCAGCCTGCGGCGAGTCTTCGACCGCGCCGGCGCCAAATGCCCCATTCAGCCAGACCGAGCTGCGCCTCGGCACCGGCGGGGCGGCGGCAGTCGGCAACACGATCGTGGTCAATTACACCGGCTGGCTCTACGACCCGACCAAACCGGACAACAAGGGGCTCCAGTTCGACACGTCGATCGGGACGACGCCGCTCGAGTTCGTGCTGGGGGTGGGGAACGTGATCGCGGGATGGGACCAGGGACTCGTGGGCCTTCGCGTGGGCGGCGCACGCCGCCTGGTCATCCCCCCGTCGCTCGCCTACGGCGAAGTGCGCCGCGGGGAGATCCCGCCGAACGCCGGCCTGGTGTTCGACGTCGAGCTCGTCGAGATTAAATAGTCCCTAGAACAGCCTCACTCTGGCGCCGACGAGAAAGTATTTGAACCCCTCGCTGATCTCTCCTTCGACCGTCGGCACTGTGGGGTTGCCCTTCAACGAACCGAAGGCTCCCTCGACGTAGATCGCGAAGCGCGGCTTGATCCATCCTTCGAACCCGCCGCCATAAACGGGTCCCCAGCCTTCGGTCACGACCTCGATCGTCTGCGTAGCTTCCCCGGCAATCTGCGTGGTCGTCTGGACGGCATGGTGAAAGTTCGCCCCCACCTTTCCATAGATTCGCACCGGCCCCGCGGGGACGCCGATGTTGGCGACCACCGTGAAAATGTGGACGTCGAAGGCGGAGGTGAAGTCGAAATCCGCACCGCCGCCGGCCGTCGTCAATTTTGACGGACGAATGTAACCGCCTTCGGCCGCCAGCCAGGGCCGGATCCAGAACGCGGCGCCCCCCGTGAATGCCGCCCCGGCGCCGTCCTGCCGGCAATCCGTGACGGTTCCGCAGGCCGCCGCGGCGATGTCGTTGAACCCGATCAGGCCGCCGCCTCCGAAAAGGACAAGGCCCACCGGCGCCCGTTTCACCGGCGCCGGATTGTCGGGGTCGTAGTTGCCCTTCACCAGCAGCAGGGTGGGGATGGCGCCGCCAACGTCGATGACCAGCGTGTTGGCCGGACGGATCCAGAAGATGCCAGGGATCTCACGCCGCTCACAGCCGTCTTCCCGCGCCGGGGGCACCTGGTTCCGCTCGATGATGAAGATGCGGTGGAGCTTGCTGCAGCCGTCCGCATACACGCGCGCGTCCATCTCGCGCACGCCCGCAGCCGCCTGAAGATC
>JACDCA010000081.1 GCA_013694635.1 Acidobacteriota bacterium
GGAGGATATGGTCACCTCGTTATCCCGGGACGGCCATATCAGCTGCACGTAGAACGGCCCCCCGATGCGGGTCGTTCCCGGTCCGAAGTTGCCGTCGAACGACGTGGAGCTGGTGACGCCGAACGACTTGCAGACGGCGTCGTTACCGAGGCACCACGGCAATCTGGGATCCCTCGCAGTGGCGAAGTTGATTCCGACCCCGCCGTCCCGCTCACCGATCACGTACCGCCGGCCGGAATTGTTCAGGGCCCAGATCTGATTCGTGGAGCTGACCCCTTCCTGGTGGAAATTCTGGTAGCGGAAGACATCGCTGATCGCCGGAGTTCCGGTCACTTCGGTCAGAGCAGCAGCCCACTGCCCCTGGTTCGCCGCTACGCGCGCTCGCCCAATGCGGGCAAGGATGCGCACCGAGTCGCCACGAGCATTGGTTCCCGCCGTGCTCGTCGCGGTGTCGAAGCTGGCCTTCGCCCGCGCGTACACCTGCGCGTTCGTCTCCGGCTCGCCGAACTCCAGCACCAGATCGGTCGTGCTGAACTTGCTGATCGGCGTCGCGTTGCAGTAATTCTCCGCGAGTGCAGTTTCAGCGAACCCGCGAATCCAGTACGTCTGCGCGATGTCGGAAACCAATAGCGGCGAGAACTGGCGGATCGCGTCCCGCGCCTGTTCGGCTGCCGACCGAGTGCGGTGAATGGCGAACCACATTCCATTCAGGTTCGCATTGCTGGCCTGAATGGAGCGCTTGTCCGTCTCGTCACGCTGCGTGAACGTGTCGCCGGAGCGCCACTCGTCCGCCAGCAGCCCCGGGTAATGAAAGACACTTTCTCCGCCGCTCGTCATTCCCGAGAGGCGGAGGAGCGCGCCCGCCCGCAGCGCCTCGGCCGAAGCAGCCGAGTTCACGTCTCCCGGATTGATGATGTCCGGGTCGGTCACATCGAGCAGATCGTCCGTATTGCAGCTCAGAGGGGCGACGCTTAGAAGGCAGACGGCCGCTATCGCCCCGAGCCTCCGGAGGCGCTCTCCGTTCTTGCTAGGCATGGCAGAGGGTCTCCGATGATTTGTGTGTGATGTTCGCATGGTCCGCTCCTCAGAAGCCGAAGTTGAAGCGGATGGTGTAATACGTGGGCGGCGGGGCGGTCTGGAAGTCCTGCGCGACCTCGTTGCCCGCGCCTCCGCCTTCGAAGTACGCGGACTCGGGATCGATTCCGGTGTACTTCGTCCACAGCGCGAGGTTTCTCGCGGCGAAGGTGATGCTTGCCCTCTCCGCGCCGACCCTGCTGCGCCCCAGCAGGCCGGTTGGAACGTTGTAGGTCACGGCCAGCTCCCGCCACCTCGTGAAGTCCGCGTCCTCGATGAAGCCATCGAGGGTTCTCGACGGGTGGTCACGCAACGCCACGACGCGGGCCTGCTCGAAGAGCGACGCCGACGGATTGCGGTCGCCGGAGCAGTTGTTGCGCGACTGACAGCGGATCCGCTCCGTGTTGTTGTACAGCTTATAGCCGCCCTTCCGGTCGAAGTTCGCGGTTACTCTGAATCGCTCCCCAAAAAGATCCAGCCCGGGGCCGAACGAGATCTCGTAATGCGGCAGGGACCGGCCCCGGAACACCGCGGAGTCGCCCACCGTGATTTCGGACACGGTTATCAAGCCGTCGTTGTTGGCGTCACTGAAAGACGTGAGCGGCCGCTGCCAATATCCGAAGATGGGAAATCCTTCGATCTGCCTGAACAAAGCCGTGACGATCGGCGGAACGCCGCCGAGGTCGAGAATCTCGTTGTCGTTGATGCTGTGCCCGAAGAACAGGTCGAAGCCGAGCCGCTCGTTCTTGATGAGCTGTAGGTCGAGCGAGGTTTCGAAGCCGACGTTCCGCACCGCCCCGATGTTCTCGAAGCGGCTCGCCGCCACACCGGCGGAGCCGGGCAGCAGTCGCTGAATCAACGCATCGCGAGTTCTCTTGCGATACCCGGAGAACCCGAGGGTCATCCGGCTGCCGAAGGCAACGAGGTCGAAGCCGCCTTCGAGCTCGGTCGCCCTCTCGGGCTTGAGGTTTGGATTGCCCACGGCCGAGAACAGCACCGCGGGGACCGGAGTATCGTTGAAGTTGGTGCGCGACCCGACGAAGAAAGCAAGCGCCGTGTTCGAGCCAGCCGCGACTCCGGAAGCGCCGTACGCGCTCCGCAGCGTCAACTGGTCGATGAACCTGGTCGACGGGAAGAACGACTCCTCCGAAACCACCCAGGAGAAGCCGACCTTGGGATAGAAAACCCGGTCGAAGTCTCTGCCGAACGCGGTGTGATTGTCCGCGCGCACGGCCGCGGTGAGAAACAGCCTGTCACGCAAGCCGAGCGTTTCCTCTATGAAGGATCCGGCAGTCACGGAGTACGACGTGGATTCGTCGGCATTCCTCACGGCGCCGGCGTCCACCACCGTCGCGCCCGGAGGCAGGTTGGTACCCGATGCCCCATTGCGCTCGAAGTTGTTTCTGAAATACTGGAAGCCGACAGTCGTCTTGGACGACAGCCAGTCGCGCGGACGGATGTTCGCCGTCGCGCTCGCGTCCGCGGTGTACTGCACGAAGCGCGTGCGGTTGTTAACCTTGAACCCCTCGCGGCTGGTGCCGAAGTCCGAGCAGTTGGCCCGGCGGCAGAGATCCGCGTCGACGCGACTGGTGAAGTCGATGCCGAAGTTTCCGCGCGCGTTGAGCCAGGTCGTCGGCCGCCAGGTCGGCGACAAACCGCCGATGAAGCGGTCGATCTGCTGCGTTACGGTCTCCTGGAAGACGTCGCCCGGCGTGAAAGCCCGGTAACCCATGAGCGGGAAGCCGAGGCTGGTATTGCCGTTGTTCTTGAAGCCCGGCCCGCCGTACGCGCTGGACAGCAGACCGGTGGTGTTGTTGTCGGTCTGCGGGAGACGCTGGTCTCCGGTGATGTAATTCGTAGACACGGCTATGTCGCCGCGGTCACCCAGTGCGACGTTCAGGTTGGCCCTGAAATTCCCGCGTTGCATCGCGTTCGGCCTTCTCTGCTCGAAGCGTATTCCGCCGAGAGTCGAGTCGAGGCGCGCGACGTCGAACCGCGGGACGTCGTACACCCCGATCTCCTTCTCCCACTCGCCGGAGATGAAGTACCGAATGGCCTCCGCTCCGCCGGAGACCTGCACGCCGTATTGCCCACGCTCACCGGTACCTAGCGGGGTCGTCTCCGGATCCTCGAATAGATTGAAAGAGAGCAGGCTGTCCTGCATGCATGTGGCGTTTGCGAGCTCGACGACGCGACACTGGCGCGCCGCGCCGAACGCCCCGCCCGGTGTGGTGGGCGGCGTGCGGCCGAAGAGCGAGTACGCGACGGGATAATCGTTCCGATCCTTGATGCGACCGGACTCGTAATAGATGTTCCAGCGGGGCGCGCCAGCACGACCGCGCTTCGTGGTAATGACGATGACGCCGTTCGCGGCATCGGTCCCGTACAGCGTCGCCGCCGAGGGTCCCTTGACTATCTCGATCTTCTCAATCTGATCCGGATCGAGGTCGTTTCCGCGACTCGGGAGCGCGCCGCCAACGCCGATGCTGGACGATCCGGTGCTGGACTCCATCCGGATCCCGTCGATTATGTAGATCGGATCGTTGCTGAGCGAAAGACTGTTCCTCCCGCGAATGCGCACGCGACCCTGCGTGCCGGTCAGCGTTCCAGGTTGCACCTGAACTCCGGGAGCGCGGGCGGTGAGCAGTTGGTCGATCGTGGCGATCGATCCCTTGGTGACAATGGCGCTCGCGTCGACCTGGGCGATGTCATTCGCCACCTCGCGCTTGCGCTCCTGCCCGGTGGCCGTCGTCACGACCTCGGTCAGCTGCACGGCCGACACGCTCAGGTCGAAGTTCGCCGTCGCCGTGCCGCCCGCGGACACCGACACCGTCCGCTCCTGCGCGCCAAAGCCAATGGCCGTCACTCTGACGGTCGCGGTACCGGCTGGCACGCCGCGCAGAGTGTAACGCCCGTCGTTGCCTGCCGGCACCACGATCGATGTTCCTACGACCACCACCCGCGCGTTCTCCACGGGTCGGGCTGCCTGTTGCGACCGGACGACTCCGGTGACCGTGCCTGTCGCCTGGCCCAGCATCGAGCCCGGCGTCAGTGCGACCGCGAGTGCGATCGCAAGACCTAACATACGATCAACTTTCATGCGCCACCTCCTAGGTGGTAGTTGGCGCTTCGGGCTCCAGGCCAGATGGTCGGAGCTCTACCGCGCCGATACGCTTCCCTGTCGAACACTGCAACACGTCTTCACGTAACATCGAACCGCGATTGTCCTGCAAGGAACCCGCCAAACCCGGGGTCCGCACTGAGCCCCCCATGGGTCAAGCTGGCCGTGGCGGGCCCCAAAAAAAGGAAGGGAGTGATTTGCCGGCTCCCGGCGCATCATCCCCCTCCCTTTCTACCCCTTGCCGACCGACCTAACCCCTACACCGCCTGCGCTTTCTCCGTGACGACGCGCACGTTGTTGTCCTCGACCTGGAGAAATCCGCCGTCAACCGTGAACCGCTTCCCGCCCGAGCCCGCACCCTCGAGCCGTAGCTCGCCGTTGCCGAGCAGCGTGACCATCGGCGCGTGACCGGTGAGGATGCCCAGCGAGCCGTCGAAAGCGGGAGCGACGACCGAGGTCGCCTCACCCTCGAACAGCAGGGCCTCCGGGGAGATGACCGAGACTTTCAACATCGCTATTGGCTGTTGGCTGTTGGCTGTTGGCTACAGCGGAAAGAAGGAACTGCGGGGCCGCTAGCTAACAGCCAATAGCCAACAGCCAACAGCGCTTTTTTCTTCATCAGGCCTTCGCCATCTGGTTGGCCTTCTCGATCACGTCGTCGATGCCGCCGGCCATGAAGAATGCCTGCTCCGGATACTGATCGAACTCGCCGGCTACCAAACGCTCGAACGAGGAGATCGTCTCTTCCAGCTTGACGTAGCGGCCAGTGATGCCGGTGAAC
>JACDCA010000097.1 GCA_013694635.1 Acidobacteriota bacterium
ACTGCGGGGCGGGCGGCGGTCGCGCCAGTGGCGCCCGTCACGTCCGCACCAGCGTTGTCGTCCTCATCGGCGAGCGTGTCGTCCGAGAGCGCGGCTTCCGCGACATCGGGCATCGAGATCGCGAGCGCCTCCTCGAGCGTGCGCACGGGGATGAAGGTCATCTCCTTGCGGACGTCGGCGGAAAGCTCCGCGAGGTCCACTTCATTGGCATGGGGCAGGATCACCGTCGTGATGCCGTGCCGGCGGGCAGCCAGCACTTTCTCCCGGATCCCCCCCACCGGCAGCACGAGTCCGGAGAGCGTGATCTCGCCGGTCATCGCGACGTCGGAGCGGACGGGCACGTTTCTCGCCGTCGATACGATGGCGGTGGCCATCGTCACGCCCGCCGACGGGCCGTCCTTGGGGATCGCGCCTGCCGGGACGTGCACGTGCAGGTCCTGCTTGGCGAGAAAGTCCGGATCGATCCGCAGCCGTTTGGCCTGCTGCCGCACGTGGCTGAGGGCGGCGCGGGCCGACTCCTGCATGACGTTGCCGAGCTGCCCCGTGAGCGTCAACCGTCCGCCGCCGCCGGGCATGAGGACCGATTCGATGAAGAGGACGTCTCCGCCCGCTTCAGTCCAGGCGAGCCCTGTCGCCACACCAGGACGCGACGTCCGAAACGCGGCTTCCGACCGGAACCGTGGCGGACCGAGAACGCCTGAGACGTCCCTCGCGTCGACGATCGCGGTGTGGGTCTCATCGGTCGCAACTTTCGCCGCGACCTTCCGCATGATGGTGCCGATCTGCCGTTCGAGAGACCGGACGCCCGCCTCGCGCGTGTACTCGGCGATCACGCGGCGCACGGCGGCGTCAGTCAGAGTGACCTGGTGCTCCTTCAACCCGTGTTCCTCGCGCTGGCGGGGGATCAGGTACATCCGTGCGATGTGGAGCTTGTCTTCTTCCGTGTAGCCGCTGAGCGAAATCAGCTCCATCCGATCGAGGAGCGCCGGATGGATCGTGCCGAGCTGATTCGCCGTCGCGATGAACAGTACCTTCGAGAGATCGATCGGAATCTCGAGGTAATGATCGCGGAACGTGTGGTTCTGCGCCGGGTCGAGTACCTCGAGCAGCGCCGCGGCAGGATCTCCCTGGACGCCGACTGCGATCTTGTCGATCTCGTCGAGCATGAAGACGGGGTTCGCCGAGCCGGCGGTCTTGAGTGCCTGCACGAGACGTCCGGGCATCGACCCGATGTAGGTCCGCCGATGTCCCCGGATTTCCGCCTCGTCGCGCACGCCGCCGAGAGAGATGCGGACGAACTTGCGATTCATCGCGCGCGCGATCGACTGCCCGAGCGACGTCTTGCCGACGCCAGGAGGGCCGACGAAACAGAGGATCGGCCCTTTGAGGTCCCCCTTCAGTTTGCGCACCGCGAGGTACTCAACGATCCGCTCCTTGACCTTGTCCAGGTCGTAATGGTCTTCGTCGAGGACACCGCGGGCTTCCACAGGATCCAGCCGATCAGGGGTCGTCTTTGCCCACGGCACGTCAAGGATCCAGTCGAGGTAGGTGCGGATCATCTGGTACTCGGGTGACGCCGGCGTCATCCGTTCCAGCCGCTCGACTTCGCGGAGCGCGATCGTGTTGACGTGCTCCGGCAGTTCCGCTTCCATGACCCGTTTGCGAAGCTCCTGCGTTTCGCCGTCCCCTTCGCCGAGCTCGGTCTGAATCGCCTTGAGCTGCTGACGCAGCACGTACTGCCGCTGCGCGTCGGTCATTTCCTTTTCCGCGCGCGACTCGATTTGCCCTTTCAGCTCGAGTACCTCGATCTCGCGCGACAGCGCCATGGTAACGGCGTCCAGCTTCACGACCAGGCTGGGTTCTTCGAGAAGCTTCTGCTTGTCTTCCGCCTTCATGTCGAGAAGGCTGGCGAGCAGGTAGACGATCCGCAGGGGATCGTCGAGCGTTGCGACGAGCATCTTGACGTCCGGGGAGAGGCCGGTCGCGAGCGAGAGCGCTCGGTCGACCAGTTCCTGCACACGACGCACTCGCGCATCGATTTCGATCGAGCGTTCGGATTTTTCCGGCAGCGGCTTCAGCAGCGCCTTCATGCCGCCTCGATCGTTCTGCAGGAACTCGGCGCGCGCCTTGGTGACCCCCTCGACGAGCACCCGCATGCCGGTCTGCCCCTTCGCCATCTGCCTCACCACGGCGACGGTGCCGATGTGATGCAGGTCGTCGGGACCCGGCTCGTCCGTGTCGGTCTTCTGCAGCAGCAGCAGGACCATCCGGTCCCCGGCGAGCGCCCGGTTGATGGCTTCGACCGAGATGGGGCGGCTGACGCCCAGCGGCGCGACGGTCAGCGGCAGCACGACTGCGCCGCGAAGCGGTACGACCGGCAACTCGGGCGGCAGCGGCGGAGTCAGGGGAGCTTCAGCCACAATTCGATGATACCGGAAGGCGGGATGCGGGATGCGGGGTGCGGGATGCGGGATGCGGAATGCGGGATGCGCAGTGCGCTGGGCGCCGCCTCAGTAGAGCCCTGGGAGCATGCGCCAGCGGACGCGGCGCCGGTATGCCTCGTAATCCCCGCCGAACGCCCCGACGAGGCTGCGCTCTTCGAACGGGATCGCTATCGCGAGGTACACGGTGCTGATCGCGGCGAAGGTGAACCGGGTCAGCGTCATGTCCGGAGCGCCGAAGACGAAGAGCGCCCAGCCGAAATACAGCGGGTGGCGCACCAGCCCGTACACCCCCCCGGTCTCGAGCGGATGCTGTTGGGGGTTTATCGCCGACCGCGACGTCAACACCTGACGCACTCCGGAAAGATCGAGAACGTCCAGCGCGCGGGAGCTCACCACCGTCAGCAGGATCCCTGCGGCCTGAGCCGCGTATCCAGCCCAGCGCCAGGGCCCGGAGACTGCATAGAGAACACCGGGCACCGGCTGCCAGACGGCACAGACGAAGAGGAAAAGAACGCTCGCGATGAGCGAGTACAGCGCCCGCTCGAGCGCAGGCGGCAAGAGAGCGGTCACAACGCGTTTGAATCGCGTGCGCGCAAAGAGGCTGTGATGAAGAGCGAAGACAGCGAAGAGCGAGAAGTTGATGAGCGCGGGACGCCAGACGCCGCGCGCTCCGCCTGGATCAGCGACGCCGAACGTAACGAGATACGCGAAAAGAAAATAGCCGAGCGAGACCCCGAAGATCCCGGTGACAAGCCACGCGAACGCGAGCTGATGCACGCGAGGCCTATTATAGAGGGCATGCTTCCGGCAGGAACGCCGTCGCCGGCCGATCGTCAACGCAGTGCGCCCGCCGTGGCGATCACCGGCATCGGGGTCGTGTCGCCGTTCGGCGTGGGCCGCGAGACGTTCTGGGAGCGCGTGCGCCGCGGCTGCAGCGCCACGCGGACCATCACCGACTTCGACGCATCCGAGTTTCCCTGCACGGTGGCGGCTCCTGTCCCTTCGGTCACCATTGAGGACGGCGTCGAGATCGCCGAGCGTGCCGGCGGAAACGGGCACCAGCAGGCGGGAAGGCCTGATCCGCGGCGCTACTCGAAGGTGTCAATGATCGCGGTGCTTGCGGCGAGGGAAGCCTGGAGCGACGCGGGGTTGCGGCTGAACGAGCCGGGCGCTGGCGTGCTCGTTGGGAGCGGCGCCGGCGGGATCGACGTGGCCGAGCGTCAGTACTTCGAGTTCTTCACCGACGGCCAGAAACGCATCTCTCCGTACGCGATCCCGGTCTCCATCGTCGGCATGGTATCGAGCGAAATCTCCATTGCGCTGGAGCTGCGCGGCATCAGCCACGTCGTGTCGACGGGGTGCACCAGTTCGACGGATGCCATCGGCTACGCCAGCTCGCTGATCCGCAGCGGCGAAGCGGACGTCCTGCTCACGGGAGGCGCAGACGCCTGCGTGACGCCGGGGATGATCTTCGGGTTCTCACGGATGCGCGCAGTCTCGACCGGGTACAACGACACACCGGCGGAGGCGTCGCGCCCGTTCGACCGTGATCGCGACGGGTTCGTGCTGGGTGAAGGGGCGTGGATGCTCGTTCTCGAAAGGGAGGACCGCGCCCGCGCACGGGGAGCGAAAGTCTATGCCACCATCGACGGCTACGGGTCGACATGCGACGCGTACCATCGTGTGCAGATGGATCCCGACGGCGCTGAGATCGTCCGGGCGATGCAGCTGGCGCTGCAAAGGTCCAGACGCGCGATCGAAGACATCGGCTACGTGAACTATCACGGGACGTCGACGCAGTTGAACGATACCGTCGAGGCGCAATGCGTGCGGCGGTTTTTCGGACGGCGTGCGGACCGCGTGGCGGGGTCGTCGACAAAATCCATGATCGGTCACCCCCAGGGCGCGAGTGGCGCGGCGGGGATCGTGACCGCCGCCCTGGCCCTGGGCGACGGCTTCCTCCCGCCGACGATCAACCACCGCAGCGTCGACGAGCGTTGCGACAT
>JACDCA010000116.1 GCA_013694635.1 Acidobacteriota bacterium
ATCCCGGCGGCCCTGGCGCCTCGCGTCGAGGCGCGGGAGGATCCAGCGGGCCCGGACCGAATCCGGATCGCCGTCGACATTGCCCTTCCCGGGATCGGACGTTTGATCGCCTACAGTGGCATCATCCACGTCGAGGGATCACGCTCATGATCGTTGCGCTCTGGCTTCTCGCCGTTCAGGGCGTCATCGGCGCGTTCGACACGCTTTACTACCATGAGTGGCGTGCGCAGCTGCCTGCGCGCGGTGAGCAGTCGGCGTCGGAGCTGAAACTGCACGCGGCGCGGGATTTCTTTTATGCCGTTCTGTTCAGCACGCTTCCGTGGCTCGCCTGGCACGGCCGGTGGGTGCTCGTGCTCGTCGGCGTGTTGATCGCCAAGATCATCCTGACGCTGACGGACTTCGTCGTCGAGATCACGGCACGGAAGGCGCTGGGAGATGTCTACGCCGGCGAACGCGTCACTCACGCGATCATGGGCATCCTGTACGGCGCGATGGTCGCGTGCCTCATTCCTGTGCTGATCCGATGGTGGCAATTGCCGACCGCGCTCCTTATGACAGCACCGGACATCCCGGACGCGTTGAGGTGGGGGCTCGTGATCATGGCGGCGGGCGTGTCGGCCTCCGGGCTTCGGGATCTCTATGCCGCCTACGGTCTCCCGCACGGGGGTTGGCCCTGGCGCTGATGCGTCGCCGGACGTTTCATCGCGCTGTCTTCACCGCGGCGGGGCTGTACAACATTCTCTGGGGACTGTGGTCCGTTGCAGATCCGCAATGGCTGTTCAGACTCGCCGGCATGCCGCTCGCCAACCACCCAGCCGTCTTCGCATGCCTGGGGATGGTCATCGGACTGTACGGGATTCTGTACCTCGATGTGGCGCGCGTACCCGAGCGCGGACGACTCGTGGCTGCAGTCGGCCTCGCCGGAAAAATCCTCGGCCCCATCGGCATGTTCTGGCTGATCGCGACCGGCGTGTGGCCACCGTCGCCCGCCGTGCTGTGCGTCACGAACGACCTCATCTGGTGGTTCCCGTTCGCCCTCTACCTGCACGACTCCAGCCGGGGTCAGATCTTGTTTTTTGCGCCGAAGACCTCCCAACAGGACATGAAACTGACGTCCCCCCGAGAGGACAAATGCGCAAAAAACAAGATCTGACCCCGACCGGACCGTCCCTCCCTACCGCGTCTCCCACCAGAACGGCTTCCGAGGACCGGGATGGTTGCCGATCTCGTTGAGCGTCTTCGCGTCGTACAGCCGACCATTCAGTACGACCATGTTCACCGATTCCGAATTGCGGATGTTCTCGAGGGGATTGCGGTCGAGGACGACCAGGTCGGCGAGCTTCCCCTTTTCGACGGAGCCGATGTCCGCGTCCATGCCGATGTAGCGCGCGCCGTCGATCGTCGCGGCGCGGAGCGCCTCCATGTTCGTCATGCCACCCTGTTGCAGCATCCACAGCTCCCAGTGCGCGCCGAGACCCTGCAGTTGACCGTGCGCGCCGATCTGCACCATGCCCCCCGCGTCGGTAATCTGCTTGGCTCCCTGCGCGATGAGGATGTGGTTGAAGTCGTCCAGCGGCGCCATCGTGCGGCGTCTCGATCGGGGATCGACGACGTCACGGGGAACGAAGCGGAGGAGCTGCTCGTTCTCCCAGACGTTGGTCGTCTGATACCAGTAGTACTCCCCTGAAAGACCGCCGTAGCCGACGATCGCCGTGGGCGTGTAGCCCGACTTGCTCTTGCCGAACAGCTGGATCGTGTCTTTATAGAGGCGAGGGACCGGGAGCGAGTGCTCCACGCCGGTGTGGCCGTCGAGCACGTGGGTCTGGTTCATGTACAGCAGCGAACCACCTTCGGGCACGTTCAACATCTCGAGCTCGCGCGATGCCTTGATGAGCATCTGCCGCGAGTCGCGTCGCTGCTGGTTGTAGCTCTTGATCGAGATGGCGCCCGCGGACTTCTGGCGGCGAACGTGCGAGAGGGCGTCCTCGTACGACTCAACGCTTGCCTTGAACGGCGTCTCAGCCCCGTACAGGATCGTGCCGGTCGAGAACAGTCTCGGTCCGAGCTTCGCGCCTGAGCGAATGAGCTCCGCGTTGCTGAACACGGTCACGGTGTCGTTCGACGGGTCGTGTGACGTTGTGACGCCGAATGCGACATTGGCGGCGAGGGGCCAGCTGGATTCAGCGAGCAGACCGGCCGATTCGCCGCCGACGTGGGCATGGACGTCGATGAATCCGGGAATGATGGTCTTGCCCTTGACGTCCACGCGCCGCGCCCCGGAAGGCACCGAAACGGACCCGGACGGACCGATCGCCGTGATGCGGTTGCCGTCAACCACTATGGTGGCGTTCTCGATCACCCCCGGCGTTCCCGGAATGGGTCCGGGCTTCAGGCCGGCCATCGTCACGACACGCGCGCCAACGAGTGCGATGATGCCGGAGGGCTTATCGCCCTTTGCGGTGAAGCCGATCGACGTCCCTTTGGCCTCCGCCTCGTCCGGCTTGGCCTGGCCCCCTTCGACAAAGCTGAAGGTGCGGGCGAGGTCGCGCGTGAACAGCTCCGGACCGAGCGTCCAGTGGAGCCGTCTGCTGTCGCCCGACCAGTGGAGAAAAAACCCTGCGTCCCGTGAGACGCGCTGCACGGGAAACGCCTGTGTTCCCAGACCGATCTCGATCACCCGTCCGGTACGCGGGAACGGCGCGATGAACGTCTTGAAGCGTTCTTCGAACGCGATCCACTCCCCGTTGGGGGCAATCGCGTACGCCGTGGCGTTCGGGCTGCGGACGTGCTCGATCTCGTCACGCCCCGGCACCAGCGAGGCTGACGTCGGAACACCCACACTGACGAGCGTGTAGTTCGCATTCCTGAAATCACGGAAGTAGATGCGAGTGCCCGTGTGATCGAACTCCGGCTCCGCTCCACCTTCGCGAACCAGAATCGGCTCTCCCCCGCTCACCGGCACGACGTGAATGCCTGCGTCCTCGGCGTTGAGCAC
Organism: Acidobacteriota bacterium; assembly: GCA_013694635.1. GTDB lineage: Bacteria > Acidobacteriota > Vicinamibacteria > Vicinamibacterales > 2-12-FULL-66-21 > JACDCA01. Next base: position 2,996 of record JACDCA010000116.1, read on the forward strand.
CCCACGCGTGAAATCGCCACCCGCGTGGCGATAGACGATCTTCTGGCCGTCGGGCGAGAATGCCGGCTCGACGTAGTGTCCGGGACGGGCAACGACGTCGCGGCCGGAGGATCCATCCAGCTTCATCACGCGCACGCGTCCCATCTCGGCGTCCGACCAGGTCGTGTAGACGATCCACTGTCCGTCGCGCGAGAAGGCTGGGTAGAACTCGAACCTGGTGTCCTTCGTGATGCGCTGCGGCTGCCCGTCCGGCAACCGCCGTGAGTAGAGATGCCCGAGAGCGCTGTAGACGACCATCTTGCCGTCTGGAGAGACTCGTACGTCGCGCAGCATCTTGACGGGGAACTCGTCGGGATGCACCTTCACCGGAAAGCGGACGGCGTCGTTCAGCGTCTGCTCCACCCGCGCCATCAAGGGAATCTGCTGCCCCTTGCCCGAGGCGGCCTCCACGCGCCAGATCTTCCCCTCGCCCCAGATGACGATCGACTTGCCGTCCGGCATCCACGCGAACTGCGGATAGAGACCGTGGATCGCCCACGCTTCCTGAAGGTCCTTGTCCACGTTTCCGAAGAGCTGACGGTCACGCCCAGTCTGCAGATCCCGCAGGTAGAGGTAGCTCTTGAGGCGCTGGCGGCGGATGTAGGCGAGGGTCTTGCCGTCGGGCGAGACGGCGGGTGCGACGGACCCTCCCTGCACGCTGACCGCGCGGCGTTCGCGGCCTGTCTGCAGATCGCGGCGCATGATCGCGTAGATCGTGCCGTTGGGGTCCTTGTTGTATTCGAACGTGATCCCGGGGGTGACGTCCTTGCTGTAATAAAGGTAGCGCCCGTCGGGGGAGACATCCGGTTCGCCGTTGTCTTTCTGAAACCCGGTGCGCTCGGTCACCTGGAGACCGTCCGAGGGGCCCGACGAGTGGTACATCCAGATCTCTCCGGCGCCGAGCGAGCGCTCCGCGACAAAGTGGCGGCGCGCGTAGATGTATTCGCCGTCCGGTGACCAGGTCGGGCTGTTGATGAACCACTTGCGATCGCGTGAGATCTGCCTCGGATTCTTTCCCTCGAGATCCATGGTCCAGATGTTCCAGAGGCCATCCCGGTCGGAGCTGAACGCGATCCGCCTGCCGTCGGGACTGAAGCGCGGCTGCATGTCGAACACCGGACCGCTCGCGATGCGCGTCGCCGCCGCGGCGCCGCTGCCGCCGCTCGGCATGATGTAGATGTCGCCGAGCAGATCGAACACGATCTGCTTCCCGTCGGGGCTGACGTCCACATTCATCCACGTGCCTTCGGCCGTGTCGAAGGAGAGCTTCGTCGTGGGCCCGAGGTCGGCGCTGACGTCCCATTTGTCGGGCTTCTGCTGCGCACTCGGCGAAGCCATCAAAAACACGGCACTGGCCAGCAGCAGGGCGTGGAAACCAAAGAAGCGCTTCATCGTTCTGTGATGCCTTTCTGACTGGGAACTCGGAACTGATAACTTGTTACTTCTTCGGTTCGTTATCGAGGCTCCGCCACAAATACCACGTGGCAATCGATCGATACGGGCGCCAGGCCTCGCCGAGTTTGCGCATGCGATCCGGCGTTGGTTTCTTCCGCAGGCGATACGCCTTCTGGATGGCGTTGACGATCCCGAGATCTCCGACCGGCAGCACGTCCGGACGCTGCAGCCGGAAGATGAGGAACATCTCAGCGGTCCATCGCCCGATGCCCTTTACCTTCGTCAGTGCCGTAATGACTTCGTCGTCGCTCATGGCATCCAGGCTGTCGAGCGGCAGCGCGCCCGAAAGGACTTTCTCGGACAGGTCTGCCAGATACGCGGCTTTTTGACGACTGATCCCGGCCGTCCGGTACTGGGCCTCGGTCACCGTGGCAAGCGCTTCGGGGGTTGGTTTGGAATCAGGCAAATACGCGCTCAACCGGCTATGGATCGTCGTCGCGGCCTTGGTGGACAACTGCTGGAAGAC
>JACDCA010000136.1 GCA_013694635.1 Acidobacteriota bacterium
GTGTCGATGACCTTCGACTTGCCCGTCTCCGGGTCGAGCGTCACGAACCATCGATCCTTGTTGTCCGAGGATCTCGCCGACGCTACGACCAGCTTTCCATCGTCTGAAATGCTGGGGGTCGACCAGCGGATCTCGCGTTCCGCGGCGCGCCCGGGTTTGCCGTCCGGCGCCGTCGTGCCGGCGGCGGCCGGCTTCTCCGTGGCCGAAACCGGCGGAGCGAAACTGCCATCCGCCCAGACCGACTTGCCGGTCTTGAGATTGAGGATCGCCAGCAGCCGGCGGTCCTGAGTATCGCCAACGTTCGTGCGCCCGGGGATGTCCTCGGTGTAACCGGTCTCGGTCACATAGTTCGGGATCACCGTGGTCTTCGCGCCGCCCGGACGTTCGGACACGACGATGTAGGTGTAGGTTTCGTCGGGCGACAGCATCAGGTCGGAGGCAGACTGCTGCGGGCTTGCGAGTTCGAACTGCGGAAGCCGTTCTTTTTTTGCCTTGTCCTCGCGTTTCTGCCGCTCCTCTGCGCGTTCACGGACGGCCTCAATGAGCTTCTGCTCTTCTTCCTTGATGAACTTCTGGCTCTCGGTGAGTTTGGGATCCTGCTTTTTCTGAATTACGTCGGTCAGCTGCGTCACGAGCGTCCCGGACCCGTCCACGGGCACGAGGAAGAGATTGCCGCCGCTGACGTACGTGACGTGCGTGTCACTTCGCGCCCACCTGGGATTGCCCTCTCCAGCGGCGGTCTTCGTGATCTGGCGACGCACCCCGGTGGTGTCGAAGATGACGATGTCGCCGGCGTCGGCGAACAGGATGCGCTTCTTCGCCTTGTCCCAGCGGCCGACTGCCGGCGGCGCGTTCTTCGCGTCTGCTTCTGACAGCTTCCGCGGTTCGCCGCCGCCTCGATCCACCACGTAGGTCGACGACTCCTTTTCACCGGGCTTGCGCCAGTCGAAGTAGAGCTTCCGCGAGTCGCCGGACCAGCGGAGCCCTGACGGCGGATAGCCGACCAGGTCGGGGCCACGCATGATGCTGTCGACCGTCATCTCGACGCGTGCGCCCTTGGCGCTCTGAGCCGACGGACTCCGAGCCGACGGAACAGCCACCGCGAAAAGCAGGAAAAGGCCCGCAACGGTAGAGGAAATTCGCTGCATGGCCGCAGTATATCGGGATCCGGAATGCTTCAAAATCCGTCTAGGTACGGGTCCTGCTATTGTCGGTTGCGGACGTCCCCTGAAATTCACTGGAGTGCCGTGCAATGCGTTTGAAGCTGAGAATATCTGCGTGTCTTTCCGTGACCCTGGCGGTCTGCCTGTTCGCTTCCGGCCGTCGCGTGTTCGCATTCGAACAGCAGCAGCCGCCGCCGGCACCCGCGACGGCGCCAGCTCCCCAGCCGCCGGCGCCGACGGGACCGCAGCTGCAGCTGTCGGCGGATGAGGCGGTCAGACTCGCGCTCGAAAACAACCTCGGGATTCGCGCGGAGAAGCTCGGGCCGCAGATCGGCACCTACGGCGTCGCGCAGGCCCGGGCGGTCTACAACCCCAGCCTTTTCTCGACCTCGACGAAACGGGAAAGCACGTCGCCGCCGGACTTTCTGACCAGCGGCGGTGTCGCCACGTTGACGACCTCGGACCGGATGGAGACCAACGTCGGCCTCCAGCAGAACGTGCCATGGGGCGGCGGCAATTATTCGTTCGCGCTCGACGCATCGAAGCTGGCGACGAGCAGCATCTCGAGCTTCAATCCGGAGCTCGGATCGAATCTGTCAGCGCAGTACGTTCAGCCGCTGCTGCGCGACTTCAAGATCGACAGCTTCCGCCAGCAGGTGCTGATCGCGCAGAAGAACGAGCAGATCGCCGGGTTGCAGCTTCGCCAGCAGCTCACGTCCACCGAACGCGAAGTACGCAGCGCGTACTACGACCTGGTCGGAGCCATCGGACAGCTCGAGGTGGCGCGCCGGTCGCTCGACCTTTCGCGCGAATCGCTGCGGCAGAACGAGCGCCGCGTAGAAGTCGGCACGATGGCGCGCATCGACATCATCGAAGCGCAGGCTGAAGTCGCCCGCGTCGAGGAGTCGGTCATCCTCGCGGAAGCGCAGATCCGGACGTTCGAAGACAACCTGAGGACGCTGATCCTGAACCCCGCCCAACCCGATTTCTGGACCGTCAGTCTCGTGCCGTCCGAGAAACCCGTACTCACCGCGCAGACGCTCGACGTCGATGCGGCGGTGAAGAACGCGCTGGCGAGCCGCACCGACCTGGCCGAGAGGCGCCGGCGGCTCGAGATGACCGAGATCGGCATCGAGTTCGCCAGGAACCAGAAGCTGCCAGCGGTGGATCTCGTCGCCAACTACAACACCGTCGGCCGCGCGGGGACGCAATTCGAGTACGAGAGCGGCTTCCCGCCGATCGAGGTGGGCCGGTCCCAGCGCAGCTTCGGCGATGCCCTGCGGGACGTGTTCGGCAACCAGTTCAAGACCTGGAGCGTGCAGCTGCAAGTCAACTATCCGATCGGGACGAGCCCGGCGTCGGCGGCGCTCGCGTCGAGCCGGCTGCAGCGGGAACAGCAGCTCACGAACCTCCGGGAGCTCGAGGTGCAGATCGCGGCGCAGATCCGTGATGCCGGACGCCAGGTGACGACCAGCCTTCAGCGAGTCGAAGCGACGCGCAAGGCGCGCGAGTTCGCCCAGATCCGCCTCGAAGCGGAAGAGAAGCGCGTCACCGCCGGCCTGGCGACGACCTTCCAGCTGCTGCAGGCTCAGCGCGACCTGTCGAACGCCCTGCTGCAGGAGAACCGCGCGATCATCGACTACAACCGCGCGCTCGTGAACTTCGGCGCGATTCAGACGACGCCGCGCTAACGCGCGGCGCTAGGCCTGTTACACTGCGCGGCGTGAAGTTGACCGTTACGGTCATCACCTACAACGAAGCCGCACATATCGCCGCCGCACTCGAGTCGGTCGCATGGGCCGACGAGATCATCGTCGTCGATTCCGGCAGCACTGACGGGACCGCGGAGATCGCGCGGGCGAAAGCGACGCGGGTCATCGTGCGCGAGTGGCGGGGATACAGCGCCCAGAAGAATTTCGCCGCGGACCAGGCGGCCAACGAGTGGGTGCTGTCGATGGACGCCGACGAGCGCGTGACCCCGGCATTGGCGGCGGAGATCCGCGCGCTGATGGTGAAGGGTCCGGAGGCGCGCGGCTACCGGATCAAGCGCGTCAGCCGCTACCTCGGACATTGGATCCGCACGACCGACTGGTTTCCCGACTACCAGCTGCGGCTCTACGACCGCCGCGCGGGACGCTGGAACGGACTCAGGATTCACGAGTCGTTTAGACTCGAAGACACGACGCCGGGGACGCTCCGCAAGGAGACGCCGGGGACGCTCCGCGAGGAGCTCGAGCATTACGCGTATCGCGACGTCACCCACCACGTGCAGAAGATCAACCACTACACGACGTTGATCGTCGACCAGTGGGTCGAGGAAGGTCGCCAGACATCCCTGGCCCAGGTCGTTGTCCATCCACTGGGCGCGTTTCTCCGCAACTACATCGCTCGAGGCGGTATCCGGCAGGGTGCCGCCGGGTTGATCGTGTCAGCGCTGAACTCGTATTACGTCTTTCTGAAATTCGCGAAGCTCTGGGAACGGCAGCGGCGCGGCTGATGTTCTCGCTGCATATCGACACGGCGCGAACCTGGCGTGGCGGTCAGAACCAGGTGCTCGTGACCGTGCTCGGCCTTCGCTCCCTCGGGCATCGCACCATGCTCGTCGCGCACCCGAACGGGGAGCTGCTGGCGCGGGCGTCGGAGGGCATGGAGCTCCTGCCGCTCGCCCCGGTGAACGAGATGGACCTGTCGGCGGCGTGGCGGCTGTCGCGCGCGCTCAAGCAGCTCCGCCCCGACGTCGTCCACGCCCACGATCCGCACGGTGTGGCGATGGCGGCGCTCGCGCTGTCGATGAGCACAGAGCCCGTGAAGCCGCCTCTGGTGGCGTCGAGACGCGTCGATTTCCGGATCCGCGGCAATTCGCTGTCGCGGTGGAAGTACCGACAGGTGGACTGTTTCGTCTGCGCCTCCGAAGCGATCCGGCAGCTGCTTCTCTCCGACGGCGTAGAGCCGGAACGGGCGGTCACCGTTCACGAGGGGATCGATCTCGCACGGGTCGCCTCAGCGGTGCCGGCGAAGGCCCACGAGGAGCTGTGGCTTCCGCACGGGGCGCCGATCGTCGGGAACGTGGCGGCACTGGTGCCGCACAAGGGTCAGAAGCACCTGATCGAAGCCGCCGCGCTCGTCGTGCGGCAGGTGCCCGACGCCAGGTTCGTCATCGCCGGCGAAGGCGAGCTGCGTCCGGCGCTGGAGCAGCAGATCAAGCATCTCGGTCTCGAGAAGCACGTGCTGCTCGCCGGCTTCAGGCCCGACGTGCTCTCGCTACAGAAGGCCTTCGACATCTTCGTCATGAGCTCGGTGACCGAGGGACTGGGCACGTCGATCCTCGACGCGATGGCCTGTGGGCGGCCCGTGGTGGCGACGACCGCCGGGGGCATCCCGGAAGTGGTACGCGACGGCGCCACCGGCATTCTGGTTCCGCCGCGCGATCCTGACGCGATGGCCGCGGCGATCGTGAAGCTGCTCAAGGATGACGCGCTGCGACGCCGCATGGGCGCCGAAGGTCTGTCGCTGGCAAAGGCACGGTTCAGCGCCGAACGCATGGTGCAGGAAACCCTGCAGCTGTATCAGCGAGTTGCCCTGCATCCGCACGTTGCCACGTGATCCGTGTCACGTCACCGGCCGCGCACGCGCGGATGACAGAGACCTCTGAGCGGGCATTGGGAATCTCCCTGCTTCCGGCCGTATCCGCAGGCGTTCATCATTCCAACGTGACAGAGCGAGAAGTCGAAGCGGACGGGATCCGCGGGATCGAGCGCGCGCAGCGACGCGGTGATGTCTGCCGCCATTCGCCAACCGGGGCTCGCGTATTTGGTCAGGCGGAGGCAGCGTCCCAGCCGGATCACGTGCGTATCGAGCGGGACGATCAGCTTGCCGGCTGAGATCTGCGTCCATACCCCGAGATCGATCTCGTCGGACCGCACCATCCAGCGGAGATAGAGGTTCAGCCGCTTGCAGGCGCTGCCTTTCGACGGCCGCGGAAAGAAGTAACAGACACCCGGTCGCTTCGGCACGCGCTTGTAGGCGCGCCTGATATCCAGCGCGAGCGCTCTCGTCGAAAAGCTGTCGAGGGCCGCGGACACATCGTCGTCATCGGGGGAGTACCCTTCGGCGAAAAACCCCTCGATGCTTCCACCCTGTTCGACGATCTGCCGCAGGACCCACAGCAGCGCAAC
>JACDCA010000234.1 GCA_013694635.1 Acidobacteriota bacterium
CGAGGTTCCGCTGCACGAGGACCGCCAGGGGATCGCGATCAGCACCTTCGGCAAGGTGATCAAGCGCGGATGGGACTGGCTCGGTCTCACGCCGGTCGCGGCGTCACGCGTCAGCGGGCTCGTCGAGGCGCCGGACCTTGCCGCCTGCCTCACGCTCAGCAAGAACGATTTCATCCGCACCGGTCCGCGCGGCGCGGCGTACCTCGCGTATCGCAAGGCGATCCAGGAGGTCGTGTCGCGTCAGTTGAACGCGTGGGGTGACGCGCGTGATACCGATGCGCGTCCCCGCACCGTGCGGCTCGAGCGCGATCTCGAGCGTGTGCTCGAGGATCTGGCGGACGACTTTCCGCTGCTGCGGTCGCTCGTCGATCATCGTGCCGGCGGCCAGAAGCGGCTGCCGCTGCCCGGTCGTGGCAAAGAGGCGGTGCCAGGATCGCTTTTCGCGGAGATCGCCGGCCGACGCACGGATGGCTCGGACGGCGAAATTGCGGCTGCGCCGGAAGACGAGGAAGCCCACCCCGAAGAAGCGCTCCCGGCCGGCGATGTTGTGGCGCCACCTTCACCAAAGAGCGAGCGGGACCCGCCTCCGCCTGCGCACCCGGTGGAGGCAGATCGAGATGACGGCGCGGGCGGATCCCCGGCCGTGGTTGGCAGCCTCGCCACCGTCCCGGGCCGTCGTCGTCCCGCCCGGTACGGGCTGCTCGTGCAGTTCGAGTCGCGGCCTGACGATGTCGAACTCGGGCGGCTGGTCGACAGTACCATCTGGATCAACGACGCGCATCCGGCGTATCTGCGGGCGGCCGCATCGCGCTCGGCCGGGTACCACGCCGCGCTGACCGTCGCGCTCGCGCTGGCGCCGCTTGCCGTCGGCGCGAGCGGCGAACACGAGTTCGTCACCCGGTTCCTGGCGCACTGGGGGAGCGCGAACCGCGCGAAGCCGGAGCGGCGCCGAAGAACCGGAAAAAAACGCGGTCGTGTGGTCCCGAAGCCTGAAGCCTGACGAGCCCTTCAGGTCTGCTTTTGTAGTGCCCTCACAAGTTGACCCCAGGTGGGGTCACGTGTACCCTATTCGCATGGCTGAGTTGAAGGTTCGCCAGCTCGATGAACGGGTCGCGAGGGCGCTCAAGACGCGCGCGGCGCGACGAGGCGTGTCTCTCGAGGAAGAAGTCCGTTCCACCCTCAGCGCATCTGTCTCGACACGGCGAGACGCATTCCGTCGCCGGGCAGCGGCGGTGCGGGCCGCGAGCGGCGGGCAGTCGTCGCGAGGCACTGACAGCGCGCGGACGATCCGCAGGGAACGGGATGCCACCGGCTGATGCCCAGCAGCTTGTCGTGCTCGACGCGTCAGTCGCTGTGCGCTGGGTGGTGGAGGAAGAAGGCAGCGTCGAAGCGGCGGCGCTCCTCGAGCAGGAGCTGTCATGGATCACGCCGCGGCTGCTGCTGACGGAGGTCGCGTCTGCGCTGCGGCGCAAGGTCGCGGACAATGCTCTCGCCCCCGGCGTCGCCGGCCAGGCGCTCGATGTCCTCCTGCAGGCGGTGGCCGACGGCGTCATCCGACTGATAGACGATGAACGGATCATCGGGCAGGCGTTGCTGCTGGCCATGTCCCTTCAGCACAAGGTTCCCGATTGCCTCTACCTTGCCCTGGCCGAGCGTGAAGGCGCGGCGATCGCGACCGCCGACGACCGCCTCTCTCGTCTCGCGCGCAGCCGCGCCGTGCGCGTGTGGCAGGTGCCGCACGGGTGAACCCAATCGTCAATCGTCAATCGCCAATCTGCGCGATCGTAGTCCAGCCCTTCAGGGCTGCGTTGGCGATCGTAGTCCAGTCCTTCAGGGCTGTCGGGGACTCCCAATGGGAGTACTCTCAGTCGTGGAAAAAGTGTGGACGCAGCTCGCTGGCGTGGACGAACTTCAGCGCCTGCCGATAGATGGCGCGTAGCGTGCCTGGAGCGAGTTCCTTGTGGAGTGGCACTGTCAGCGTTTGTCGGTTGCCGCCGGCTGTCGTACGCACCAGCGTCGCATGACTCCCGCGGGTTCTGGCGACTGCGAAGCCCACTCGGGTCAGCGCGCGAACAACGTCTCGACCGCTGAGTGTTCTGAGCCGCGCCGTCACATCACGGCGTCTTCGAACGTGACGTGGAGGGCCAGCGGCGGCAGAAGACCAAGAGCCGAATCGTCGCCGTCCTCGAGGTGCAGCGCGATCGCATCTCTCAGATTCGCAACGGTCTCATCCAGCGTCCTGCCCTGCGTCACGACCGCGACCTCGAGACATTCGGCCGAATACCACCCGTCACTCCTGGTGATTGCCGCGTGGATCGTGCGGCGTGGCGCCGCTGCCGGCGCTGTCCGATACGCCGCGCGCCGCTCATGGGCGACGCTGGCCGATCGCTTCCTCGGCCGCCAGCGACGCGTGAGCTGGTAGCGTCCGCGCTGCAGTCGTTCGAAGTAGTCCCATCTATGCGGATGGTTCTTCGGCGCATTCACGCAGCACCGGCTCGTGATATGCGTTCGCACCGTTCCGGCATTCAGGTGGGGTAGGGCGCGGACGATTTCAGCAGGTGTAAAGGACCAGTCCGCTCGAGCTCCTGCGATCCGCCTCACGGCCTCCAGAATGTTGTGGTGCGCAGCCATTCCAAAAATTTACAACTTGTAAATACAAATTGTCAAGCCAGTGCGACGCGGGATGCGTGATCCGGGATTGGTTCGTGGATCAGCCATGTTTCCTTTTGCAGGAGGATAGGAGATCAGGAGTCACTGGATTCCTGAAAAGACTCCTGGTCTCCTGGACTCCTGTAAAAAACAACCGAAAAACTCCTGACCTCCGGATCTCCTGCTCGGGAATCGCGCTGCAGCTGCCAGCTTCGAGATACTGGCTTTCCGCTGGCCCTGAACTTTCAGCCTTCCCTTTTCAGCATTCCGCCTTTCTTCGTGACCAGCCCTGTCCGGGGTGCCTCAGCACAATGAGCGCATGAAGAATTCCATCGCGCACGCGCTGTCGTCCATCACGCTCGGCGATCCCGTCAGGTTCGAGAACCTCACCATGCTCCCGCTGCTCGGAACTCCAGGAGTCGAGCGGGAGCCGTTCTATCTCACGCTGGACGAGGCGCTCGCTCAGGGCTGGACGGAAATCACCAAGGTCTCGGAACAGGGGAGCGTCCCCGAGCTCCGCGTCAGTAATAAAGGAGCGAAGCCGGTCTTCATTCTGGACGGCGAAGAGCTCCTCGGCGCCAAGCAGAACCGCGTCGTCAATCTCACCA
>JACDCA010000170.1 GCA_013694635.1 Acidobacteriota bacterium
CGGCCGACGAGCTGATCGTCGCCGTCACCATGCCTCGAGGGCGCGATGGGTGGTCGCAGACGTATCGCAAGGTCGGCACCCGGCGCGCCCAGGCCATTTCAAAGGTATGTTTCGCCGCCGCGATGCACGTCGTCGGCCGTGAGGTGAACGACATCCGCATCGCGCTTGGCAGCGTCGCACCGACGGTCCTCCGCTGCACGAAGACGGAAGAGACGTTGCGCGGAAAGACGCTGGACGCCGCGTCGATCGAGGATGCGCGAGCTCGGCTCGGGCGCGAGATCCAGCCAATAGATGATGTCCGTTCGAACGCGGGATACCGTCGCGTCGTCTCGTGCAACCTGCTGCAGCAGTTCCTCTCCGGGGTCAGATCTTGATTCTTGCGCGAATGTCCTTTTTTGGAGAATCCGAGTGCGCCTGGGTAAATGGTTCTCGTTAGCTTCCGCAGCGGCCCTTTCAGCGCTGCTCTCACTGCCGATTACAGCGGCCAGCCAGAATCCCGGGACGGACCAGTCCGCCGCCGTTGAACTGGCGTTGGCCAAGGTCGCTCCGAGCCTCGTCCGCATTCACGTCGTCAGTCTCGACCACAACGAGGGGCGCGAATTGAAGCGGGAGGCTTCCGGGAGCGGCACGATCATCACGCCCGAAGGACACGTCGTGACGAATCACCACGTTGCCGGCAAGACGCGCAGCATCACCTGCACGCTCCCGACCCGCGAGGAGATCCCGGCCGAACTGGTCGGCACGGACCCACTGTCTGACATCGCCGTGCTCAAACTGAAACCGGCGACGCCGAGGACGTTCCCTGTCGCGCGGTTCGGAGACGTCTCGAAACTCAAGGTCGGCGATCGGGTCCTGGCGCTTGGCAGTCCGCTCGCGCTTTCACAGTCGGTCACGATGGGGATCGTCAGCAATCTGGAAATGGTGATGCCGGGGATGTTCTGGCCGTTCAACCGCATGACGCTCGACGGCGAGGACGTCGGCTCCATCGTTCGCTGGATCGGCCACGACGCAGCGATCTTTGGCGGCAACTCGGGCGGGCCGCTTGTGAACATGCAGGGGGAAATCGTCGGTGTGAACGAGATCAGCATGGGGCTTGCCGGCGCGATTCCGGCCGACATCGCGCAGGAGGTCGCCACGTCGCTCATTAAAGAAGGACGCGTGCGCCGTGGATGGATCGGCCTCGAAGTGCAGCCGCTGCTCAAGTCCTCATCGACGGCGCGCGGCGCGCTCGTCGGGGGCACCATCGAAGGCTCTCCGGCCGAGAAAGCCGGATTCAAGTCAGGCGACGTGCTGCTCCGTCTCGGCGGCGAGGACGTCACGGTGCGGTTCGCCGAAGAACTCCCTCTCTTCAACCGGCTGATGATGCGTCTGCCAGTGGGGAAGCCGATCGAGGCGGTGGTTGTGCGTGGTAGTGCGAAAAAGACGCTCGCCGTCTCGGCCGTCGACCGCGAACGCGTCGACGCGCGCATCGTCGAAGTGCCGGAGGCCGGGGTCACGGCGTCCGATCTGACGTCGTGGTCGGCGAAAGAGCTTCATCGCGCCGACCGGGCCGGTGTGCGCGTGCGCGGCATCCGGCCGGGGGGTGCCGCGGACGAAGCGAAGCCGTCGCTGCGTAATGATGATGTGATCGTCGCGCTGAATGGGACGTCCGTGAAGAACGTCGCCGCATTCACCGCGGCGCTCGAGCAGTTGACACGCGGCCGTACCGAACCGCTGCCGGTTCTCGTCGGCTTCGACCGGCGTGCGGACCGTATGGTGACCGTCGTCGAAATCGGGCGGCCGGTCATCCAGGACCCCGGGTTGGAAGCGCGCAAGGCATGGGTGCCGGTCGCCGTCCAGGCCCTGACTCCGGAGATTGCCGAGAAGCTCGGCATCCCGGGAAAAAAGGGGGTGCGTGTGACGCGCGTGTTCGGACCGGTCGCCGCGGGCCTCCAGGTCGGTGACGTGATTACCGCAATCGACGGCGATGCGCTCGAAGTCTCGCAGCCCTCGGAATCAGAGGTGTTTCAGACGATGATCCGGCAGTACAAGATTGGATCCAGCGTGACGCTGACAACGTTCCGTGGCACCGAGCAGCGACCGGTCAAGGTGGCGCTCGGGAGCTCGCCGCGGCTGCCGCGCGAGATGAAGAAATACGAGGATCCGATCTTCGAGTTCCGCGTTCGCGATATCGCGGAAACGGATCGGCGTGAGCTGAATGTGCCGGATTCCGAAAAGGGGGTCCTTGTCGAAGCGGTCCGTGAAGGGGGCTGGGCGGCGCTTGCGCACCTCGCGGACGGCGACCTGATCCTCTCCATCGACGGAGAATCGGTGCCGGACGTTGCGGCGGTCAAACGTCGGATGGAAGCCGTCGCCGCGAGCAAGTCGTCTGCGGTCGTCCTGCACGTCCGCCGCGGAATCCGAACGTTTTTCGTAGAGATGCTGACCGGGAGTGGACGTTGAACAAGTCAGTCGTCAGTCGAGAGTCGGTAGTCCAGCCCTTCAGGGCTGTCTTCGCACTCGCCTTCGCAACTGTGCTGCTGCTGTGGACGGCGCCTATGCCAGCCGGCGCAGCGGCGCAGGACCAGCGCGCCGCGCTGCGGGAGGTCGGCAAGAAGTGGCAGGACGCGATCGTCAATGTCCGCGTCTCCCTGAAAGTCAGGATGTCGATGGGTGGACGTGAAGTCCAGTCGATGGACGACACGCTCGAATCGGTGGCGACGGTCATCGATCCATCCGGGCTGACCGTGATGTCGTTGAGCGGGCTCGATCCCGGCGCGCTGATGACGCGATTGATCGGCGCGTCGGCCCAGGGAGACCAGAAGATGCAGATCGTGTCGGAGCCGTCCGACGTTCGGATGCGGCTCCCTGACGGACGCGAGCTGCCGGCGACCATCGTGCTGCGCGACCAGGACCTGGACCTGGCGTTCGTGCGTCCAACGGTGAAGCCGGCGGCGCCGCTGACGGCCATCAATCTCTCTGACACCACGCGCCCGGCGATTCTCGATGACGTGGTGGTGCTGTCGAGGCTGGGACGGGTTGGCGGCTGGGCGCCCGCCGCGGTGCTGTACAGCGTCGGTGCGATCATCGAGAAGCCGCGGACATTTTTCGTGCTGAACGGGGCCGCGGGGACAGGGACACCTGCGTTCATGGCCAATGGAAAACTGGTCGGCCTCCTGACCATCCGTCAGATCGATCCGGGCCGGATGAGCATGTTCGGAATGATGGGCGGCAACGAGGGCGCCGGCATGATGCCGGTGATCCTGCCGGCGGCCGACGTCGCGGAAATCGCCAGGCAGGCGCTGGCGGGGAAGTGAAACCGATGGCCACAAAGGAATTCCCGGTCACCAAAACCGACGCCGAGTGGCGCGCGCAACTCACGCCCGAGCAGTACCGGGTGCTTCGCGAGCATGCGACCGAGCGCCCGGGATCGTGTGCGCTGCTCGCCGAGAAGCGCGCCGGAACGTTTACCTGCGCCGGTTGCGGCCAGCCGCTGTTTGTGGCCGATCGCAAGTTCGAGAGCGGCACGGGCTGGCCGAGCTTCTTCGCGCCGCTCGACGGCACGATCGAGACGACCGTCGATCGCGGTATGTTCATGGAGCGGACCGAGGTCCACTGCAGCCAGTGCGGCGGTCATCTCGGACACGTCTTCCCCGACGGCCCGCCGCCGACCGGTCTGCGCTACTGCATCAACGGCGTTGCGCTGAACTTCGAGCCGAAATAGCGATCAGCTGTCTGCCTTCAGCTGTCAGCTCTCGGTTTGTGGTTGCCGCCCCTGAGCTTTCAGGCTAATAGCTGCTAGCTGATAGCTGATAGCGATACAATCCACCCCATGGGAATAATGGATTTCATCAAGGGCGAGCTGATCGATGTCATCGAGTGGACCGATGACTCGAGAGACACACTGTCGTTCCGGTTTCCGGACGAAGACAAGGCGATCAAGAACGGGGCACAACTGATCGTCCGTGAGTCGCAGCAGGTCCAGTTCGTCTACCTCGGCGAGTTCGGCGACACGTTCCGCCCCGGCAAACACACGCTGACGACCGACAACATCCCCATCCTCACGAAGCTGAAGTCGTGGAAGTACGGGTTCAATTCCCCGTTCAAGGCGGACGTTTACTACCTCAACACACGCCTCTTCACCGGCAACAAGTGGGGCACGGCGAATCCGATCATGATGCGCGACGACGATCTCGGGATCGTGCGCGCGCGCGCCTTCGGCATCTACGATTTCAGGATCATCGATTCGAAGCTGTTCCTGAAGGAAGTCGCCGGCTCCGATCAGAACTTCCGCCTCGACGAATTTGCCGAGACGATGCGTTCGCGGGTCGTCAGCGTTTTCGCGGATGCCCTCGCGTCCGCGAAGGTGCCGGTGTTCGAGGTCGCGAGCCGCTACACCGAGCTCGGCGAAGCGCTGCTGCCCCTGATCAACCCGGTCATCATTTCAAAGTACGGCATCGAGCTCGCCAGCTTCATCATTGAGAACGTGTCGGTGCCGCCCGAAGTCGAGCAGGCGATCGACAAGCGCTCGAGCATGGCGGCGGTCGGCAACCTCAACGACTACGTCAAGTTCCAGATGGCGCAGGGGATGGAGAAGGGCGGAAGCTCCGGCGGCATGGCGACGGAGCTCGCCGTCGGGCTGTCGATCGCGCAGCAGATCATGCAGCAACAGGGCATGCCGGCCGGCGCGGCCAAGACCGCCGCCACCGCCGCCGTCGTCCTGCCGGATCTGCTGGCGCCGGCCGATGTCGCCCAGGCGCTCGGCGTCCCGGAGACCGACGTCCTCGCGATCATCGAGTCGGGAGAACTGCCGGCCAAGAAAATCGGCACCTCCTATCGCGTCAAGCGCGCGGCATTGGACGAATACCTCGCGAAGTAAACGCGCGCAGCGTCAATGATTGTTGGCAGAATTGCCAGACGACACATCAAGCGCGGCCGGAACGGAGCACGCGCGAGTGAAGGCCGCTAGTCGGGGTGCAGGGGGCCCCGACGATTTAAAAAATGATAGCTCCATCGGAGCGCAGGCGAAGTACCCCTGCGCGGCGTGCGGCGCCCAGGCCGAATGGAACCCGACGCGGCACCTTCTCGTGTGCGGGTTCTGCGGCACCGCGGCGCCGTTCTCGGTTGACCACACCGGCGCGCTCGTCGAACACGACCTCGTCACCGCGCTTCGCGACATCCCCGATGCCGACCGTGGCTGGCTGGATCAGAAGCGCACCGTTCAGTGCCAGAGCTGCAAGGCCGTGTCGGTGTTCGACACCTCACGCGTCGGCCAGAACTGCGACTTCTGCGGCTCCCCGTCGCTGCTCGACTACACGGAGATCCGCGCGCCGATTCGCCCGCAGGGGGTGCTGCCTTTCAAGGTCGACCAGGGGCAGGTGCGCGAGCAGATCCGCCGCTGGTTCGCGTCGAAATGGCTGGCGCCGAACAACCTGAAGAGCCGCGCGCTCGTCGACCGCGTCCACGGCATCTACATCCCCTACTGGACGTTTGACGCGCAGGTGGTCTGCCCCTGGGAGGCGGAAGCGGGGCACTACTACTACACGACCGA